>DASZON010000246.1:0-26904 GCA_035550755.1 Actinomycetota bacterium
CCAGCAGGCGGCCACCTTGGCCGCCGGGCTGTAGGTCGGCATGACCACGGTCGCCTTGGCCCCGACCTGGGCCGCCGCCCAGGCCACGGCCGCCCCGTGGTTGCCGGCGGTGACCGCCACCAGCCCGCGCTCGCGCGCCTCCTCACCCAGGGTGAGCAGCCGGTTGAGCGCCCCCCGGGCCTTGAAGGAGCCGGTCTTCTGGACCGCCTCGTCCTTGACCAGCACCCGAGCGCCGGTCCGGTCGTCAAGCGTGGCCGAGGTCAGCACCGGCGTCCGGTGCACCCGGCCCGCGATCCGCGCCGCTGCGGACCGCACCGCCGCTGGGTTCACGTCAGCTCCTTCCAGGCCGCCGCCGGGGTGGCGGGAACGGGGCCAGCATAGCCCGATGTTGACGGCCCTCCCCGGCCGTGGTACCAAACATCGGATGTCTGTGTCGGCCGGATCGTGAGGAGGGCCCGTTGGCCGCGCCGCTGACGGAGACGGCGATCGCCCGGATCCGGGACCTGATCACCTCCGGCGAGCTCGCGCCCGGGTCACGGCTGCCGCCCGAGCAGGAGCTGGCCGCCCAGCTGGGGCTGTCGCGCAACACCGCCAGGGAGGCGGTGCGGGCCCTGGTGACCGCCCGCGTGCTCGACGTGCGCCGGGGCGACGGCACCTATGTGACCAGCCTCACCCCCGACCTGCTGCTGGAGGGCGTCGGCGCGGCCGTCGAGCTGATGCGCGACGACGGCGTCCTGGAGGTGCTGGAGGTGCGTCGCTACCTGGAGCCGGCGGCGACCGCGCTCGCCGCCGGCCGCATCGACGGCGCCGGCCTGGCCGCCCTGCGGGCGGCCATCGGCAGGATGCGGGCGGCCGGCGACGACGAGGAGTTCGTGGCCCAGGACGCCAGCTTCCACGCCGGCGTGGCCGAGGCGGCGGGCAACGGCACCCTGGCCTCGCTGCTGGCCGGGCTGTCCAGCCGGACCATGAAGGTGCGGGTGCTGCGGGCGATGACCGGCGCCGACGCCCTGGAGAGCACCATCGACCAGCACGAGGCCATCTACACCGCCCTGGCCGCCGGCGACCCCAACCTCGCCTACGCGCTGGCCGTGCAGCACGTCGTCACGACCGAGAGCTGGCTGCGCCAGCTGATGGCCGGCGAGCCCGGCGGCTAGGGCGCCGTCCAGGCGGGGCCGTCGGGGAAGCGGTAGGTGGCGAGCGCGGCCGGGGTCATGGCGGCGTAGCCGGGCGCCCGCGGGAGCCGGTAGCGGCCGGCGGTCACCCGGACGGGCTCGGTGAAGTGCTCGTGCAGGTGGTCGACGTACTCGACCACCCGCTCCTCCAGCGAGCCGCTCACGGCCACGAAGTCGAACACCGACAGGTGCACGACCAGCTCGCACAGGCCGACCCCGCCGGCGTGGGGGCAGACCGGGACCCCGAACCGGGCCGCCAGCAGCAGCACGGCCACCACCTCGTTGACCCCGGCGAGCCGGCAGGCGTCGACCTGGCAGGCGGCGACCGCCCCGGCCTGGAGGAGCTGCTTGAACACCACCCGGTTCTGCACGTGCTCGCCGGTCACCACCCGGATCGGGGCGATCGCCCTGGCGATGGCGGCGTGGCCGAGGACGTCGTCGGGGCTGGTCGGCTCCTCGATCCACCACGGCCGGAAGCCGGCCAGCTCCCTCATCCAGGCGATCGCCTCGGGCACGCTCCACACCTGGTTGGCGTCCAGCATCAGCCCGCGGTCGGGGCCGATGACCTCGCGGGCGATGGCCAGGCGGCGCCGGTCGTCCTCCAGGCTGGCGCCGACCTTGAGCTTGAGGTGGCCGAAGCCGGCCTCGACGGCCTCGCGGCAGCGGCGCCGCAGCTTCTCGTCGTCGTAGCCCAGCCAGCCGGCCGAGGTGGTGTAGGCCGGGTAGCCCTCGGCGGCCAGCAGCGCCTCCCGGTCGGGCCGGGTCGCCGCCCGCTCCCGGAGCATCGCCACCGCCTCGGCCGGGGTGAGCGCGTCGGTCAGGTAGCGGAAGTCGACCAGGTCCACGATCTCCTCGGGCTCCAGGTCCACCAGCAGCTTCCACAGCGGCTTGCCGCGCGCCTTGGCGTACAGGTCCCAGACGGCGTTGACGACCGCCGCCGTGGCCAGGTGGACCACGCCCTTCTCGGGCCCGAGCCAGCGCAGCTGGCTGTCGCCGACCAGCCGCCGCCACATGCCGCCCATGTCGGCGAACAGCTCCTCGGTCTTGGCCCCGACCACCGCCGGGGCCAGCGCCCGGATGGCCTGGACGCAGAGCTCGGTGCCGCGGCCGATGGTGAAGCAGAAGCCGTGGCCGTCCAGCCCGGGGTCGCTGGTCCGCAGGATCACGTAGGCGGCCGAGTAGTCGGGGTCGGGGTTCATGGCGTCCGAGCCGTCGAGCTCGCGGGAGGTCGGGAAGCGCACGTCCAGGGTGTCGAAGCCGGTGATCTCGACCCCCGGCCCGGCCGTCGCCGCCCCGCTCATCCCTTGACCGCCCCGACCAGGAGCCCGCGGGAGACGAACCGCTCCAGCGCGATCGCCAGCGCGATGACGGGCAGGATCATGATCTGGATGAGCACCGACATGTACCACCACTGCGGTCCCCGGGTGGCGTTCTGGGCGGCCACGGTCAGCGGCATGGTCTGGGCGTCGGCGCTGGACAGGAACAGGGCCAGCAGGTACTCGTTCCAGGAGAAGACGAGCACGATCAGGAAGGTCGCGACCAGGCCCGGCAGCGACAGCGGCAGGGTGATGGAGCGGAACACCCGGAACGCCGAGGCGCCGTCGACCACGGCCGCCTCCTCCAGCTCCCAGGGCAGCTTGGCGAAGTAGTCGCGCATCAGCCAGACGACGATCGGGAGGTTGGTGGCCGCGTAGGTGATCACCAGCGCGGTGCGGGTGTCCAGCAGCCGCAGGTGCTGGAAGAGCACGTAGATGGGGATCACCACCGCCACCGGGGGAAGGATCCGCTGGGAGATCATCCAGAAGGCGATGTCCCCGTTGGACAGGGTCCGTCGGAAGCGGCGGCCAACGGTGGCGGCCAGGATCGCGAAGCAGCCGGCGGCCACGGCCACCGCCCCCACCGGCGGCATGCCGAGCCCGACGGCCACCGCCACCAGCGCCAGGCAGCCGGCGATCAGGGCGATCATCCCCAGCCGCGGCCGGTAGGGGAAACGGGCGAGGGCGTAGGCGCCGGCCGACCCGAGCACCAGGGCCAGCACCGAGCTGCCGAGCGCGACCACCACGGTGTTGACGTACGGCCGCAGGGTGTCGTCGCGCAGGTCGACGAAGATGTAGCGCCAGGCGTCCAGCGACGGCTTGAAGTCCACGAAGGGCAGGTAGAAGGGGCCGCTGTTGACCTGGATGGGCAGCTTGAACGAGGTGATGACCAGCCAGTAGAGCGGGAACAGGACGACCAGGGCCCAGCCGCCGAGGACCAGGTAGGCGGCCAGCTTCCCGGCCGGCGGCAGGTCCCGGACCGAGCGGCGTCGCAGCGGGCTCATCGGCTCACGGCTCCGCCACCCGCCGCCGCACCAGGTTCACGAAGGAGAGGGCGACCACGGTCACGATGAACAGCAGCGAGTAGGCCACCGCCGCCGACTGGCCGAGGTCCAGCGTGCGCCAGCGGATGTAGGCGTGGAGGCTGAGCGACTCGGTGGCCGTCCCCGGGCCCCCGTTGGTGAGGATGTTGGGGAGGTCGATGATCTTGAACGCCTCGATGAGCCGGATGAGGATGACCGTGGTGCACACGGGCAGGATCGCCGGCAGCGAGATGTGGCGGAAGATCTGCCAGCGGCTGGCCCCGTCGACCATCCCCGCCTCCACGGTGTCCTGGTCCTGGGCCTCCAGGGCGGCCAGCAGGATGATGAACATGAACGGCGTCCACTGCCAGATGTCGCCGACCATCACCGCCACCCGCGCCCCCCAGGGGTCGTTGACCCAGGAGAAGCCGCTCAGCCCGACCGCCCCCCACACCGGGTGCAGGGGGCCCTTGCCGGTGTCGGTGAGCATGCGGAACATGTAGGCCACGCCGACCGGGGTGATCGTCAGCGGCAGCAGGAACACCACCCGGAAGAACCGCTGGCCAACAAGCCCCTGGGTCAGCAGGTAGGCCAGCCCCAGCCCGAGCAGGAACTGGGCCGCCACCCCGACGAGCACGTAGACCAGGGTCACGACCGCGGTCCCGGGCCGCCCCCGGTCGGCCAGCAGCGTCCGGACGAGCAGCCACAGCACGCCCGCGGCGGCCACGGCGCCGAGGACCCGCAGGGCCATCCCGGCCGCCGGGACCCGGTCGCGCCAGGCGCGGTACAACCCCCAGCCGAGCAGGCCCAGCCCGGCGCCGAGCACCAGCCAGCCGAGCGGGCTCGGCGTGCGGGACACCCCGAGGAAGTGGGCCCGCTCGTCCCCGGAGAAAAGGTCGCGGTAGTTGTCCAGGCCGATGAAGCGGAACTCGAACCCGCCCCGCACCAGCTTGAGGCGCGACAGGCTGATGTACAGCGAGACGAGCAGCGGGTAGATGGACACGAACAGGATGGCCAGCAGGGCCGGCCAGATGAACGCGGCCCGCACCGCGAAGCTCGCCCCCAGCGAGGCCCGCGAGCGGGCCCGGGCCTGCTCCCCCGCGGCCGGGCTGGACACCCGGGCCCGGCTCAGTCCGGCGTCCATGGCGCTAGCGCTGGATGTTCAGGCTGTCGGCGTAGGCGGCCTTCTGGTCGTCGCGTCCCTCGTCCTCGGTGATCTTGTCCCAGCCCTGCTCGATCTGCTGCATCGCCTGGTCACGGGAGATCTCGCCGGCCAGGAACTGGGCCACCGCCGTGTCCAGGACCACGCCCTGGTACTGGGCGGACTTGGGGACCCGGAGGTCGAGGATCATGTTCGGGCTCTCCAGGCTGTCGCGGATGGCGCCCAGGTAGTTGTCGGCCGCCTCCTTGCTCATGCCGGCCTTCACCCACAGCTGGGTGTCGGAGAACTGGGAGGTCCGGTAGGGGTTGAAGCCGGTCTTGCCCAGGGTCACGTCCTCGTTCGACTGGGCCGGGGCGCTCATGTAGGAGAGGAAGTCGTAGGCGGCGTCCTTGACCTTCTGGTCGACGGCCGCGTTGATCGCCCCCGACCAGCCGCCGAAGGCGGCGAAGGGCGCGTGGTTGACGCCGTCGATGGCGTGCGGGCACCTGGTGGCGTCGCAGTCGACCAGCTGGCCGCTGGCCCGGTCCAGGACCTTCCTCGACCCGGGCATGATCACCGTCCCCACCTTGTCCTGCACGGTGGAGGTCTTGGGGTCGATGGCCAGGGTGCCGATGTCGCCCCAGTCGGCCGAGAGGGCGCAGCGGCCGGAGGTGAACAGCCCGCGGGTGTCGCCCACGTCCAGGTTCAGCTCGTCCTTGGGGGCGTACTGGGTGGTCTGCTTGTAGACGTCGAGAGCGGTGGCGAAGGCCTGGTTGTTGACCAGCGGCTTCATGGTGCCGGCGTCGAAGAAGGCGCCCTGGCTGGTCCCGGTGGCCTGCAGGTAGGAGCCGGCGACCGACCAGGACATCCAGTAGGACTGGGCGGCCCGCTTCTTGGCGATGCAGGACCCGTAGTCGGGCTTGCCGTCGTCGTTCAGGTCCTTGCCGTTGTAGCGCCGGGCGATGTCGAGGTAGTCCTCCCAGGTGGCCGGCGGCTTCAGCCCGTCCCGCTTCAGCAGGTCGCTGCGGTAGTAGACCATCTGGAAGTCGCCGTCCAGGGGGATGGTGTAGGTGCGGCCCTTGTAGGAGGCGCTGAAGTCGCGGAAGAACGGCGCGATGTCGTCCCATTGCAGCGCCTTGTCGCCCTTGACGCGGTCGGTGATGTCCTCCAGGTAGCCGGGCGGGACGAAGTCACCCATCCACTGCGGGTCGAACACGAAGGCGTCGTAGCTGTTGGTGCCGGTGGCCACGTCGGTGAGGATCTTATCGTAGAGGTCGGCGAAGGGGATGGTGACGATCTTCACGTTCGCGCCGGTGAGCTGGTTGAAGTCGGGGGCGCGCCGCTGCAGCGGCTCGGCGATCTGCGGGCCGGTGAAGGTCAGCACGGTGACCTCCACGCCCTTGTGCCGGTCCGCCCCTGTTCCCTGGGTGGACTGGGTCTGGTTGTCGCCCCCGCCGCTGCTGCAGGCGGCGACCAGCAGCGACCCGGCGGCGAGGCATGCGGCCCATCGGGGAAATGGACGCTTGGCCATGGTGTCCTCCCATGTTTCGAGGGGCCGTCGGCGGCCCACCCAGGCAACGCCCTCGGAGGAGGTAACCGTAGCTCCTGAAACATCCGATGTCTAGGGCCGACGTGTCTCCGCCGCCGGGTCGACGTAGCCGATGGTCAGCAGCAGGTTGGCGTACAGCCGCTGGTCCCCGGTGGCGACGGCCAGGGTGACCTCGGGGCGGCCGGTGAGCTCGTAGAAGTCCAGCCGGTCGACCACCTCGACCGGCAGGCCCGGCGGCAGCAGCGCCCGGTACTCGCCGAGCACGGCCGGGACGTCGGCGTCGTGGGGGCGCATCACCGCCGCCGCCTCCAGCGGCACGGTCGGCGCGACCGCCTCGAGGACCTCGGTGACGGTGACCCGGCCCGGGGAGAGGTTCAGGAAGACGCGGCGGGCGCCCGCCGGCGTGGCGGTGGCGTGGGGGAAGTTGCCGTCCGAGATGAGCACGCGGGACCCGTGCCCGGCGGCGGCGAGGGCGGCGAGGATCTCGGGATGGATGAGGCGGGTGCGGAGCATGGCGGCCTCCGTGGGGTCGGCGGGGCGGACGGCGGTCCTCGTGGTCAGGGCAGGCGGTACAGCCGGCGGGCGTTGGCGCCGAGGACCCCGTCGATCTCGGCCGGCCCGAGCCCGGCCCGGTCCAGGGCCTCGACGGTGGCCTCGACCACCTCGCCGTAGCCGGCCGCGAGCAGGCACACCGGCCAGTCCGAGCCGAAGAGCAGCCGGTCGGGCCCGAAGACCTCGGCCGCGTGGCGCACGTAGGGAACGAGCTGGCCGGGGGTCCAGGCGTCCCAGTCGGCCTCGGTGACGAGGCCGGAGACCTTGCAGGCGACGTTGGGCTGGCGGGCCAGGGCGGCCAGCTCACCGGCCCAGGGCTCGACGACCCCGTCCCGGATGCGCGGCTTGGCGAGGTGGTCGACGACCAGGGGGAGCTCGGGCAGGCGCCGGGTCACGGCGCGCGCCGCCGGCAGCTCCCGCTCCCGCACCAGCAGGTCGTAGACCAGGCCGGCGGCGGCGACGGCGGCCAGGCCGCGGCCGACGTCGTCGCGGAGCAGCCATCGCGGGTCGGGCTCGTCGTGGACCTGGTGGCGGACCCCGACCAGGCCCTGGCCGCCGGGCCGGGCCCGAAGGGCGGCCAGGGTGTCGGCCACCTCGGGACCGGCCAGGTCGACCCAGCCGACCACCCCGGCGACCCGCCCGGAGGTGGCGGCGACGTCCAGGAGCTCCTCGGTCTCCTCGACGCTGGAGACGGCCTGGACGGCGATCGTCTGCCCGAACCCCTGGGGCCCGGCGGCCGCGTCGAGGTCGTCGGGGCCGAAGGGCCGCCGGATCGCCGCCACCGACTCGTCCATCCAGGGATATGCCCGCCGGCCCGGGTCCCACAGGTGGTGGTGGGCGTCGACCCGTCCCGTCCGGCTCACCGGGATCCCGCGGGGGTGGGGACGTGTCCTGGGAGCAGGCCGGCGGCGACCAGGTCGGCCCAGAGGGCGTCGGGGACCGGCCGCCGGAAGCAGGCCACCGCGTCCTCCACCTCGGCGGCGGTGCGGGCGCCGACCAGCACGCTGGTCACGGCGGGGTGACCGAACGGGAAGGCGAGGGCCGCCGCCCGCAGCGGCGTGTCGTGGCTGGCGCACACCTCGGCCAGCCGCAGCGCCCGGTCCACCAGCTCGGGCGCGGCCGGCGCGTAGTCGAAGGTGGCCCCGGGCCGCGGGTCGGCGAGCAGGCCGCTGTTGAACACCCCGCCGATCACCACCGACGTGCCGCGGGCGGCACAGGCCGGCAGCAGCTCCTCGAGGGCCCGCTGGTCGAGCAGCGAGTAGCGCCCGGCGACCAGCACCACGTCGAGGTCGAGGTCGCGGACGAACCGGGTGAGCATCCCGGCCTGGTTCATCCCGGCCCCGATGGCCCGGACCAGGCCCTGGTCGCGCAGCGCCGCCAGGGCCGGGAAGGCCTGCTCACGCGCCTCGCGCTCGTGGTCGTCGGGGTCGTGGACGAGGGCGATGTCGACCCGGTCGATCCCGAGCCGCTCCAGGCTCTCCTCGAGCGACCGCCGCACGCCGGCGCCGGAGAGGTCCCAGACCCGCTTGGCCGGCGGCGTGTCGGTGTAGCCCTCGGGGTCGGCGGTCTCGCCCGGGGGCAGGGGGCGCACCAGCCGCCCGACCTTGGTCGAGATGACGAAGGCGTCCCGCGGCCGCCCGGCCAGCAGCCGGCCCAGCCGTCGCTCGGCCAGGCCGAGCCCGTAGTGGGGGGCGGTGTCCAGGTAGGTGAGCCCGGCGTCCAGGGCCGAGCGGACGGTGGCGTCGGCATCCTCCTCGGCCACCGGCGTGAACAGGTTGCCGAGGGGCGCCGTGCCCAGCGCGAGCCGGGTGACCCGGAGGCCGGCGCGCCCGAGGCCGGTGGTGGGCAGGGGCATGGGCAGTCCTCCTCCGGCCACCGCCGGCCTCCTCCGCGGGAGCTTGACGGGCGGCAAAGATAGGATCTCTGGCGTCCGGTGTCCACCGCCCGCGGGAGGCAGCATGCAGCCAGGAGCCCCAGACTTGGAGATGCGGCTGGAGGTCGTCCCCATCCCGGTCACCGACGTCGACGCCGCCAAGGCGTTCTACACCGAACGGGTCGGCTTCCACCTCGACCACGACGTGCAGCCCAGCCAGGGGATGCGGGTGGTCCAGATGACCCCGCCGGGCTCGGCCTGCTCGGTGGTGATCGGCGAGGGGCTGCCGCTGGGCGAGCCCGGCTCGGTCAAGGGCGTCCAGCTGGTCGTGGAGGATGTCGACGCCGTCCGCGAGGCCCTGGCCGGACGCGGCGTCCCGGTCGGCGACGTCCAGCAGCTGGGCCCGGAGGGCACCCCGGGGTCGCGCTACGTCTTCTTCGAGGACCCCGACGGCAACCTCTGGGCGGTGCAGGAGTACCGGCGTTCGACCTAGTGGTTGTGCCGGTCCTGGGCGCGCTCCAGGGGGAGGTGGACCAGGTCCATGGCGGCGTCGGCGGCCCGCTCGACGAGCACGGCGAAGTCCTCGGCGTCGCGCTTGGCGATGGGCTCGAGCACGTAGTCGGCCGGGTCCTTGCGGCCCGGGGGACGGCCGACGCCGATGCGGACCCGCAGGAAGTCGGGTGAGCCGAGGGCCTTGGCGACGTCCTTGAGGCCGTTGTGGCCGGCCGTGCCGCCGTCGCGGCGTACCTGGAGCTTGCCGTGGGCGAGGTCGATCTCGTCGTGGACGACCACGATCCGCTCCACCGGGGTCTTGTACCAGCGGGCCAGCAGCGACGCCGGGCCCCCGGACTCGTTGACGTAGCTGTTGGGCCGGGCCAGCACGACCCGGGTGTCGCCGTCGCGGATCTCGGCCACCTGGGCGCGGTTGCGGGAGCGCCTGAGGGTGGCACCGGCCCGCTCGGCCAGCCGGGCCACCACCATGGCCCCGGCGTTGTGGCGGGTGTTGGCGTAGCCCTCGTCGTCGGGGTTGCCCAGCCCGAGCACGATCCAGGGACCGCCGCCGTCGGCCTCGCTCCCGGCCGCCGCCGGCCGGCGCCGCCTGAGCTGCACCGGCGGCTACGCCTCGGTCCGGTCCTCGCCCTCGGCGGCCTCCTCGGCCGGGGCCTCGCCGCCCTCGGCGGCCTCCTCGCCCTCGGCGACCTCCTCGGGCTCGGGCTCGGCCTCGACCGTGGGCGCGACCACCGACACCACCGACGCCTCGGGGTCGTCGAGGATCACGGCGCCGCTGGGGGCCTTGAGGTCGGCCACCCTGAGCACGTCGCCGATGTTCAGCCCGGACACGTCGGCCTCGACCGCCTCGGGCACGGCGGTCACCTCGGCCTCGACGCTGAGCTGGTACAGGTCCTGGTCGGCGATGCCGCCCTCGCGGACCCCGGGCGCCTCCCCGACCAGGCGCACCGGCACCTCCACGTGGACCTTCTCGCCCCGCCGGACCTGGATGAAGTCCACGTGGATGAGGTCGCCCCGGACCGGGTGGCGCTGGATCTCCTTGGCCAGGGCGAGGTGCCGGGTCTTGCCCACCTCGAGCTCGATCAGCACGTTGACACCGGCGTCGGTGCGCAGGGCCTGGCCGAACTGGCGGGCGTCGACGCTGAGGTGCTCGGGCTTGGCGCCGTGCCCGTAGAGGACGGCCGGGACCCGGCCGGAGGCGCGCAGGCGGCGAGCGGCCCCCTTCCCGGCTCCCGAGCGGTTCTCGGCGGCCAGCTTGTACTCGGACATCGGGGACGTGCCTCCTCAGCAGGGATGCGAAATCGCGCACGGAACTGCCCGGCGGGTGGCCGGGGACGACGGCGAGGGTAGCAGTGGTCAGGCGATGAGGTCCAGCTCAGGGGCGGGGCCGTGCCGCTCCTCGATCAGGTCGAGGACCGCCTCCTCGATCGCTCCCTGGTGGGCCGGCTCGCCCAGCTCCTCGACCTCGCCCAGCAGCTCGAGGGCGCCGGCGACGGTCAGCCCGGAGCGGTAGCGGTCGAACACCCGGGGGTCGATGTAGGAGGCCCGGCACACCGCCGGGGTGTTGCCCAGGTAGTGGGCGACCTCCTTGACGGCCCGGCTGACCGCCCTGGCCCGGGCCGTCTTGGACTTCGCCTGGGGGAACGAGGTGGCCATGGCCACGGCGGCGAGCACGGTCGCGGTCCAGGTGCGGAAGTCCTTGGCCGTGAAGTCGCCCCCGGTCTGCTCCTTGATGTAGTCGTTGATGTCCTCGGAGCGGACGTCCACCCAGTTGCCGTCGCGCCGGTAGGCGAGCAGCTCGGGGCCGCCACCGCGGCGCCGCTTGAGCTGGGCCACGACCTCGCTCACGGCCGGGTCGAGGACCGAGGCGAGGCGGCGCTTGCCGCTCTTGGCCACGTAGTCGAAGGAGATCAGGTCGCCCTCCAGGCGGACGTGCCGCTTCTGGATGGTGGCCAGGCCATAGGTCTGGTTCTGCTCGGCGTAGCCCTCGGTGCCCATCCGGAAGAAGCCCCGGTCCAGCAGCCGGGTGGCGCAGGCCAGCACCCGCTCGCGGGCCAGGCCGTCGCCGGCCAGGTGCTCGGCGGCCCGCTCGCGCAGCCCGGGCAGGGCGTGGGCGAACTCCAGCATGTGGTCGAACTTGGCCTGGTCGCGCCGGGTCCGCCAGGCCTCGTGGTACAGGTACTGGCGCCGCCCGGCGGCGTCGGTCCCGACCGCCTGCAGGTGCCCGGTGGGGATGGGGCAGATCCACACGTCCTTCCAGGCCGGCGGGATCCCCAGCCCGCGGATGCGGGCCAGCACCTCGGGGTCGTCGATCGCCTTCCCGTCGGGGTCCTGGTAGCTGAACGACCGCCCCCGGCGCCGCCGCCGGATGCCCGGGCCCGAGCAGTCGACCCGCCTGATCCTCGCCATCGACCGCTAGGGGATGTTGCGCTCGTTGGAAAGGTCGTAGGTGGGCGGTGGGCCCTCCTCGACCCGGGAGCGGAGGACGTCGGTGGCCGCGCCCGGGTCGTCGCCGCCGAGGAAGGGCAGGAACGAGCGGGCCGTCTCCCGGTCGGCGTCGTCGCGGCCCTCGTCGGCGGCGATCGCGGCCAGCCGCGAGCGGACCTCGCCGGCCGGGCCGCGGACGGCCCCGGCCGGGTGGACGATCAGGACCTCGTCCCCGACCTCGTACAGGCCCCAGAAGCCGGCGCTGGTGGTGGCCATCCGGGTCGGCTGGGCCAGGCGCAGGTCGCCGACGGCGACCGGCCGGTCCCCCTCGTAGCGGACGGCGTCGCCGCCAAGGTCCTCGGTCATGTGGCGCTCCGCTCTCGTTCCTCCTGGGGCCGGCCGGCCTCCTCCGGGGTGAGCCAGCGGGCGGTGCCGATCCGCCCCGCGGCGTCGAAGGACAGCTCGACCACGAACCGGCCGGCGGCGCTGTCGACATCGAGGCGGGCGCCGTCGTTGCCCTGAGCGGCCAGGGTGGCGGTGGCCCGCCCGCGCCCGAGCAGGTCCTCGTGCCAGCCGGCGATCCCCGCCCGGCCCGAGATGCGCTCGTCGGCGCTGGTCAGCAGGCCGTGCTCGGCGTACAGGTCGGCGGCCAGGCCGGCGTCGCCGGCCGCCAGCGCCTCGGCGTAGGCGGCCGCCCGGGGGCCTGTCTCGTCCATGTGCGTGCTCCTTCCCCTAGAGGGCGGCCCGGAATCAGCCTGCGCTCGGGTCGCGGCCGGCCAGGACGTCGCCCAGGTCGAACTCGATCGGCCGCTCCAGCTGCTCGTAGGTGCACGAGCTGGGGTCGCGGTCGAACCGCCAGCGCCGGAACTGGGCGGTGTGGCGGAAGCGCCGGCCCTCCATGTGGTCGTAGGCGACCTCCACGACCAGCTTGGGGGCGAGCGGCTCGAAGGTCAGGTCCTTCTTGGCGTTCCAGCGCGACACCATCGCCCCCGGGGTCCGCTCCGGGGTGGCCCAGCCCGTCCAGGGGTGCTCGTCGTCGGGGCCGAGCCGGTAGGGAGCGAGCTCGTCCAGCAGCTGGCGGCGCCGCTCCATCGGGAACGAGGCCGACACCCCGACGTGCTGGAGCTTGCCGTCCTCGTCGTACAGCCCCAGCAGCAGGGAGCCGACCACCGGCCCGGTCTTGTGCCAGCGAAACCCGGCGACCACGCAGTCGGCGGTCCGCTCGTGCTTGACCTTGAACATCACCCGCTGGTCCTCGAGGTACGGCAGGTCGGGCGGCTTGGCGATCACCCCGTCGAGGCCGGCCCCCTCGAACAGCCGGAACCAGCGCTCGGCCTGGCGCTGGCTGTCGGTGATCAGGGTCCGGTGGACGGGAGCGGACGCGGCGGCCAGCGCCTCGTCGAGGGCGGCCCGCCGCTCGGCCAGGGGCCGGTCCATCAGCGACTCGTCGCCCAGGGCGAGCAGGTCGAAGGCGATCAGCATGGCCGGGGTCTCGGTGGCGAGCAGGTTGACCCGGGAGGCGGCCGGGTGGATGCGCTGGAGCAGGGCCTCGAAGTCGAGCCCGGGGCCGCTGGCGATGACGATCTCGCCGTCGACCACGCAGCGTGGCGGGAGCTGGCCGCGGGCCGCCTCCACGATCTCGGGGAAGTAGCGGGTCAGGGGCCGTTCCTTGCGGCTGCCCAGCTCGACCTCGTCGCCGTCGCGGAAGACCACGCAGCGGAACCCGTCCCATTTGGGCTCGTACAGCATGCCCTCGGGCAGGATCGACACCGACTTGGCGAGCATGGGGCGGATCGGGGGCATCACCGGCAGGTCCATGTCCCGATGGTGCCACGAACACGGCCGCCCCCGGGGGATCCCCGGGGGCGGCCCGACGGGCGGTGCCTCAGTTGTTGGACGGGCCCTCGGAGATGGCCTCGATCAGGTCGCCCTTGGAGTCGTCGTCGGTCAGCTCCCGGGCGATGTCGGCCACGGCGACGATGCCGACCAGGTCGTGGCCGTCGATCACCGGGAGACGGCGGACCTTGTACTTGGCCATCGTCTGCAGGGCCTCCTGGATGGAGTCGTCGGCCCCGATGGTCACCGGCTTGCCCTCGCCGAGCTCGCCGGCCCGGGTCGAGCCGGGGTCCTTGCCCTGGGCGAGCGCCTTGACCACGATGTCACGGTCGGTGAGCACGCCCTTGAGGCGGTTGTCCTCGCCGCAGATGGGCATGGACCCGTAGCCCTTGTCGGCCATCTTCCTGGCCGCGTCGAGCAAGGTCTCGTTCTCGCCCACGCATTCGGCGTTCGGGGTCATGACGTCGCGAGCCGTCTTCGGCATATGCGTCGCATCCTCCTCGTTGCTGGTGTCCTGCGGTCCTTCGCTTGCCGCCTAGCCGGCCTTCCGGGGCCGCAAACCTAGGCAAGCGGCGTCTGGTCGAGCCGCTCGCACAGCTCGGCGAGCGACTCGAACACCGTTCCGGCCCCGGCCTCGCGGAGCTCCTGCTCGGAGAAGCCCCCGGTGAGGACGGCCACCGACGGGACCTCGGCCCGGGCGGCGGCCTCGCAGTCCCAGGTCGAGTCGCCGACCAGCACCGCCTCGCCGCCTCCGACCTTGTCCATGGCCACGACCACCAGGTCCGGGTCGGGCTTGGTCCGCTCGACGTCGGCCGAGGTCGTCCAGGCCTCCACCAGGTCGCGGGCGTCCAGCAGCTCCAGGTAGTGCTCGACCTCGTCGCGCTTGCCCGAGCTGGCCAGGACCAGCCGGTGCCCGCGCCCGTCCAGCAGCTCCAGCAGCCGCCGGGCGTCGGCGAACGGCTGCACCTCGCCGATCAGGTCGGCGTACAGGGCGGTCTCGGCCGCCCGGATGCTGTCGCCCTCGCGGTCCTCGACCCGCTTGCCGGCGACGGCGGCGACCAGCTGGTCGCCGCCCATGCCGATGTGGCGGTGGATCCGCCACACCGGCAGGGTCAGCCCGTGCTCACGGAACGCGCGGTACCAGGCGATGGCGTGGTGGTAGTTGGTGTCGACCAGCGTGCCGTCGACGTCCAGCAGCGCGATCGGCTTCGCCATCGCCCGGTCCGCTCAGCGCCGCTCGGTGCTGGCCAGGGCCTCGGCCTGCTCGCGGTGCACGCCCTCGGCGAACTCCTCGACCAGCTTGGCGTTGAAGGCCGGCAGGTCGTCGGGCTTGCGGCTGGTGACCAGGCCGCGGTCGGTGTGGACCTCCTCGTCGACCCAGGCCCCACCGGCGTTCTCGATGTCGGTGCGGATGCTCGGCCACGAGGTCAGGGTGCGGCCCTTGACGACGTCGGCCTCGACCAGGGTCCAGGCGCCGTGACAGATGGAGGCGACCGGCTTGCCGGCCTCGAAGAACGACCGCACGAAGCCGACGGCGTCGGCGTCGGTGCGGAGGACGTCCGGGTTGGCGACCCCGCCTGGGAGCACCAGCCCGTCGTAGTCGTCGGCGCTGGCCTCGGCCACCGCCTTGTCGACCGGGAAGGTGTCACCCTTGTCGAGGTGGTTGAAGCCCTGGATCTCGCCGGACTCGAGCGAGATCAGGTGGGCGGTGCCGCCGGCCTGCTCGACCGCCTTGCGCGGTTCGGTGTACTCGATCTGCTCGACCCCGTCGGTGGCCAGGAACGCGATGGTCTTGCCCTGTAGCTCGCCTGCCAACGTGAGTTCCTCCTGTTCGAGGACGACAATGCTTCACCCCATGAGCATTGACGCGGCAGGCGGGGGCCAAACGGCCTCCGAGCTCCTAACCCCTAGAACTGGTTCTGGTCGTTGAAGATCTCCGACACGCTGGCGTCCTCGAACACCGCCCGGATGGCGTCGGCGACGATCCCGGCCACCGACAGCACCCGGATCTTGTCCAGCCGCTGGTCGGGGGCGAGGGGCAGGGTGTTGGTGACCACGACCTCGGCGATGGGGGCGTTCTTGAGCCGGTCGATGGCCGGGCCGGAGAAGATGCCGTGGGTGGCGGCGGCCGTGACCCGCTCGGCGCCGTTGGCCATCAGCACCTCGGCGCCCTGGACGATGGTGCCGGCGGTGTCGATCATGTCGTCGATCAGCACGCACACCCGCCCGTCGACCTCGCCCACGACCTCGCGGACGTCGACCTTGTGGGCCTCGGTGCGGCTGCGCCGCTTGTGCAGGAAGGCCAGGGGGGCGGCAAGGACCCCGGCCATCTTCTCGGCCGTCTTGACCCGGCCGGCGTCGGGGGCGACCACCACCAGGTCGCGGTCCTGGCAGCTGGCCCGGATGTGCTCGGCCAGCACCGGCATGGCCGTCAGGTGGTCCACCGGGCCGTCGAAGAACCCCTGGATCTGCCCGGAGTGCAGGTCCATGGTGATGATCCGGTCGGCCCCGGCGACGCCGAACATGTCGGCGACCAGCTTGGCCGTGATCGGCTCCCGGCCCCGGCCCTTCTTGTCCTGGCGCGAGTAGCCGTAGTAGGGGACGACGGCGCTGATCCGCTTGGCCGACGCCCGCTTGAGGGCGTCGATCATGATCAGCTGCTCCATGATCCGCTCGTTGACCGGGGCGCTGTGGGTCTGGATCACGAACGCGTCGGTGCCGCGGACGCTCTCCCCGAAGCGGGCGTAGGTCTCGCCGTTGGCGAAGTCGCGGATGTCGACCGAGCCGCATTCGATCCCCAGGTTCCTGGCCACCTCGTTGGCCAGCTCGCGGCTGGCCCGGCCCGCGAACAGCATCAGGTGCCGGCGCCCAAGCGCCTCCACCTGCTTGGGCGTCACCCCGTTGCCCACCGTCGCCTCCCCGTCACTCCTTGTGCTTCCGTCGGCGGCGCCTGGCCGCCCACCCCTCGATCGTCCGCTGGTCGGAGCGTTCGATGGCGAGAGCGTCGGGCGGCACGTCCTTGGTGATCGTGGATCCGGCGGCGGTCTGGGCCCCGTTCCCGACCGTCACGGGGGCTACCAGCATGGTATCGGATCCGATGAAGGCGCCGTCGCCGACAACGGTGCGGTGCTTGCTGATCCCGTCGTAGTTGACGAACACCGTTCCGGCGCCGACGTTGGCCCCGGCGCCGATGTCGGCGTCGCCGACGTAGCTGAGGTGCGGGACCTTGGACCCGGGGCCGACGTTCGAGTTCTTGACCTCGACGAAGGTGCCGGCCTTGCTGGCCTCGCCGAGGTCGCTGCCGGGGCGCAGGGAGGCGAAGGGCCCGACGTTGGCCCGGTCGCCGATGACCGACTGGACGGCCACGGCCTGGCTGACGGTGGCGTCGTCGCCGACCGTGCAGCCGACCAGGCGCACGTTGGGCCCGAGCCGGCAGCGGGCCCCGACCCGGGTCCCGGCCTCCAGGAAGGTCATGGGGGCGAGCACGGTGTCCTGGCCGACCTCGACGTCGGCGTCGACGAAGGTGGTGGCCGGGTCGGTGACGGTGACCCCGGCCAGCATCAGCCGCTCCAGCAGCCGCCGTCGCAGCACGGTACCGGCCGCGGCCAGCTCGACCCGGTCGTTGACCCCCATGACCTCGGCCTCGGGCCCCTCGGCGGTGACCACCCGCCCGCCGGCGGCCAGGATCCGCGGCACCAGGTCGGGCAGGTAGTACTCGCCCTGCTGGTTGTCGGGGCGCAGCTCGGCCAGGTGGGCGAGGGCCGGGCGGGCGAACACGTACATGCCGGCGCCGGCCTCGCGCAGCGCCCGCTGGGCCGGGGTGGCGTCGCGCTCCTCGACCACCCCGGTGACCTCGCCCTGGTCGTCGCGCAGGATCCTGCCGTAGCCCGTCGGGTCCTGGAAGGTGCAGGTCAGCAGGGTCGCGGCCGCCCGGGCGGAACGGTGGGTGTCGAGCAGGCGCTCCAGCAGGGCGGTCGGGACCAGCGGGGTGTCGCCGGACAGGACGAGCACGTCGCCGATCCCCTCGACCAGGGGCAGGGCGGCGGCCAGGGCGTCGCCGGTGCCCCGCTGGCTGGCCTGGGCGGCGAACTCGACGGCCCCGAGGTCGAAGTCCCGGACGGCCTCGGTGACCTGGTCGGCGCCGTTGCCGACGACGACCACGGTCCGGTCCGCCTTGAGGGGGGCGGCGGCGGCGAGCACGTGCCAGAGCAGGGGCCGGCCGGCGACCGGGTGCAGGGGCTTGGGCACGGCCGAGCGGAAGCGCTTGCCCTCACCGGCGGCGAGCACGACAACGGTCAGGCCCTGGCCCATCGATCCCCCGTTTCCTTGGTTCCGGAAGCTGGCGGGCAAGGATTCGAACCTTGACCTGACGGCTCCAAAGGCCGCCGTGCTGCCATTACACCACCCGCCAGGGGCTGAGGCCGAGGTTACCCGAAGGTGACCCCGGGCACCGGGCCTCTGGCCACCTCGACCCGGGCGAACCCGGAGCGGACGGCCCGGGCCACCGAGGTCGCGTGGTCCTCGTCGCGGCACAGCCCCAGCATGGTCGGGCCGCTGCCGCTCATGATGGCGGCCAGGGCGCCGGCCTCCTGGAGCCGCCGCTTGGACTTGGCCAGGGCCGGGAGGAGGTCGAAGGCGGCCGACTCGAGGTCGTTGTGGAGGGCGGCGGCCAGCCGCTCGGTGTCGCCGGCGGCCATGGCGGCCAGCAGGTCGTCGGGCCGGCGGCTCTCCAGCGGGGCGGCCAGGCCGAGCTCGTCGAAGTGGGCGTAGACGTCCTCGGTGGCCAGCCGCTCGTGGTCGATCCCGACCACCCACCAGGTGCTGCCCTTGCTGGGGACCTCGCGGACCTTGTCCCCGCGCCCGGTGGCCACTCCGGCCCCGCCGGCGATGCAGAAGGGCACGTCCGAGCCGACCTCGGCCGCCATGGTGTGCAGGTTGACCGCGGGCAGGTGCAGCCCCCAGAGCCGGTCGAGGGCGATCAGGGCGGCCGCCCCGTCGGCGCTGCCGCCGCCGAGCCCGGCCGACACCGGGATGCCCTTGCGGAGCCGGAAGCGGGCTCCGGGCAGGTCGCGGGAGCGCCGGGCCAGCTCGCGGGCGGCCACCAGGACCAGGTTGGTCTCGGTTGCCGGCAGGCCGCCACCCTCGACCTCGAGCCCGAGGCCCTCGGGCACGACCTCGACCTCGAGCTCGTCCCAGATGCCGATCGACTGGAGCACCGAGACGACCTCGTGGTAGCGGCCGTCGGCCCGCAGCGGCCCGACGTACAGCCCGAGGTTGACCTTGGCGGCGGCGCGGGCACGCAGCGACCTCGGGGGCGCGTGGTCCGCGGGCTGGCGTTGCTGACTGGCCACGAGCGTCCCTCCCCGACGTCGATGCCCGGGCATGGTAGCTGCGGCCAGCGATCGGTTCAAAATGGACTCTTGATCTGCCCGGCCAGGGCACGGGTCAGGGCGGCGAACGCGGCGACGTCGAGCCGCTCGGCCCGCAGGCCGAGGTCGACCCCGGCGGCCCGGCCGAGGGCCTCGACCCCGGCCGCGTCCAGGCCGAGGCCCCGCAGGGAGTTGCGCAGGGTCTTGCGCCGCTGGCCGAAGGCGGCGTCGACCACCCGGCCGAGCTCGGCCACCTCCAGCCCGGCCATGGCCGGATGCGCCCGGCGGGTCACCCCCAGCAGCACCGAGTCGACGTGCGGCTCGGGCACGAACACCCGCCGGCTCACCGGGGCCAGGACGCGGGCGTCCGCCTGGGCGGCCAGCTTGGCGCTGGGGGCGCCGTAGGCGGGCGTCCCCGGGGCGGCGGCCAGCCGCTCCCCGACCTCGCGCTGGACCATGACCACCTGCTCGGCGATGGCCGGGGCCTCGGCCAGGACCTTGAGGACCAGGGTGGCGGCGATGTTGTAGGGCAGGTTGGCGACCAGCCGCCGGGCCGCGGGGGCGAGGGCGGCCAGGTCGACGGCGAGGGCGTCGGCCACCTCGACCCGCACGCCCGGGTCGTCGCCCAGGACCTCGGCCAGGGCCGGGAGCAGGCGGGCGTCGGCCTCGACGGCCACCACCTCGGCCCCGGCCTCGCGCAGGGCCAGGGTGAGGCTGCCCAGCCCCGGCCCCACCTCCAGCACCGTCTCTCCCGGCTCGATCCCGCCGAGGCGGGCCACCTTGCGGGCGGTGTTGGGGTCGGCCAGGTAGTGCTGGCCGAGGGCCTTGCTGGGCCGCAGCTGGTGGGCGGCCAGCAGCTCCCGCACCCGCCCGGGGGTGAGCAGGGCCCGCCGGGGCTCCTCAGCCACGGCCGTCGAGGGTCAGGGCGAACGCCTGGGCCGCCGTGGCCGTGGTGGCGGCGGCCACCTCCTCGACCGGGACGCCGTGGAGCTCGGCGACCGTGCGGGCGGTGACCCCGACCCGGGCGGGATGGTTGGGGCGGCCCCGGAAGGGATGGGGGGACAGGAACGGGCTGTCGGTCTCCAGCACCATCCGGTCCAGGGGCACGGCCGCGCAGGCGGCCCGCAGCTCGGCGGCGTTGCGGAAGGTGAGGATGCCGGCGAACGACACGTACCAGCCGGCCTCGACCACCCGGGCGGCGTCGTCGGCGTCGCCGGCGAAGCAGTGGAACACCACCCGGGCCGGGGCGCCCTCGCCGTCCAGGACGGCCAGGACGTCGGCGAACGCCTCCCGGCAGTGGACGACCAGCGCCTTGTCGAGCTCGCGGGCCAGGCGGACGTGGGCGGCGAAGGCAGCCCGCTGGTCGGGCCGGGGCGAGTTGTCGTAGTGGTAGTCGAGCCCGGTCTCCCCCACCCCGACGACCCGTTCGCCGGCCAGCAGCCGCCGCAGCCCGTCCAGGGTGGGCCCGTCCAGGGTGTCGGCGTCGTGCGGGTGGACCCCGGCGGTGGCCGACACCTGGGGCAGCCGGGCCGCGTTGGCCGCCGCCTGCCGGCTGGATGCCAGGTCGACCCCGACGTCGACCAGGTGCCCGACCCCCTCGGCGAGCGCCCCGGCCACCACCTCCTCGGCCGGCGTCTCCAGCAGGTGCAGGTGGCAGTGGGTGTCGATCAGCATGGGCGCAGCTTGCCACAGGTGCCGCCCTCGCCCGACAGCGCCGCGATCGGGACACCGTAGAAGATCTACGCCGTCGGCACGTTCTGGTCGCGAGCCACGAGATCGACCCTGTCCCAGGGGCCGACGTCGTGCTTCGCGGGAGGGGCCGATGACCAGATACCTGCGCACCCTGATGGCCTTGGCACTCGTGCTGGGATCGCTGGCCCTGGTGGCCGCGACCGCCCCGGCGGCTCGGGCGGCCACCTTGCCCGCTGGCTTCACCGACTCGGTCGTGTTCAGCGGGCTGGCCAACCCCACCGTGGTCCGCTTCGCCCCCGACGGGCGGATCTTCGTCGCCGAGAAGCGCGGGGTCATCAAGGTCTTCGACTCCCTGACCGACTCCACCCCGGACGTCTTCGCCGACCTCAACGTCAACGTCTACAACTTCTGGGACCGGGGCCTGCTCGGGATGGCGCTGGCCCCGAACTTCCCCGCCGATCCCTCCGTCTACGTCCTCTACACCTACGACCACGAGCTCGGCCAGAACGCCTTCCCGGCGCCTCGCTGGGGGACGCCCGGCGTCTACTCCGACCCCTGCCCCACCCCGCCGGGACCGACCGGCGACGGCTGCATGGTCAGCGGGCGCCTGTCGCGCCTGCAGGCCGCCGGTAACGTCATGACCGGTTCCGAGCAGGTCCTGGTCGAGGACTGGTGCCAGCAGTACCCGAGCCACTCCATCGGCACGGTGGAGTTCGGCCCCGACGGGAACCTGTACGCCAGTGGCGGCGACGGGGCCAGCTTCAACTTCGTCGACTACGGCCAGGACGGCAGCCCGGTCAACCCGTGCGGCGACCCGCCGGGCCCACCGGGCACGACCCTGGCCCCCCCGACCGCCGAGGGCGGCGCCCTGCGCAGCCAGGACCTGCGCACCCCTGCCGACCCGGTCTCCCTCGACGGCTCGGTGATCCGCGTCAACCCGACCACCGGGGCGGGGGCGGCGGGCAACCCGATGGCCACCAGCAGCGACGCCAACGCCCGGCGGATCATCGCCCACGGGCTGCGCAACCCCTTCCGGTTCACGTTCCGGCCCGGCACCAGCGAGCTGTGGCTGGGCGACGTCGGCTGGAACGACTGGGAGGAGCTCGACCGCATCCCCAACGCCACCGATGCGGTCATGGAGAACTTCGGCTGGCCATGCTACGAGGGCGTGGGCCGCCAGTCGGGGTACGACAACGCCAACCTCAACCTCTGCGAGAACCTGTACGCCGCCAACGCCGTCACCGCGCCGTTCTTCGCCTACCACCACAGCAACCAGGTCGTTCCCAACGAGGGCTGCCCGACCGGCAGCTCCTCCACCGCCGGGCTCGACTTCCAGTTCAGCAACGGGAACTCGTACCCGACCGAGTACCAGGACGCGCTGTTCTTCGCCGACTACTCGCGCGACTGCATCTGGGTGATGCCCAAGGGCACCAACGGGCTCCCCGCCCCAGGGCAGATCAAGACGTTCTTGGCCGGTGCCGCCAACCCGGTCAACCTGGAGATCGGGCCGGGCGGCGACCTGTTCTATGTCGACTTCGACGGCGGCACCATCCACCGCATCCGCTACTTCAGCGCCAACCGGCCTCCCCTCGCCGTGGCCACGGCCTCGCCCACCACCGGCGCCGCGCCGCTCACGGTCACCTTCGACGGCACCGGCTCCAGCGACCCCGACGGCGATGCCCTCGCCTACGCCTGGGACCTGGACGCCGACGGCGCCTACGACGACGCCACCACCTCCCAGCCGACCTGGACCTACACGGCCAACGGCAGCTACGCCGCCAAGCTACGGGTGACCGACCCCGGCGGCCTCTCCGCCACCGCCACGGTGACGGTCACTGTCGGCAACACCGCGCCCACGGCCACCATCAACACCCCGCCGGCCGGCACGACGTGGAAGGTCGGCGACCTCATCAGCTTCTCGGGGTCGGCCACCGACCCCCAGGACGGTCCGCTTCCGGCGTCGGCCCTGTCCTGGACGCTGATCCAGGAGCACTGCCCGTCCAACTGCCACGAGCACGTGGTCCAGACCTGGACCGGGATCGCCTCGGGCTCGTTCAACGCTCCCGACCACGAGTATCCGTCGTACCTGGAGCTGCGGCTGACCGCGACCGACTCGGGTGGCCTCAGCGACACCAAGGTCCTCCGGCTCGATCCCCGCACCGTGGTGCTGACCTTCCAGACCACCCCCGGTGGGCTGCAGCTCACCGTCGGGTCGACCACGAGCACCGCGACCTTCAGCCGGACGGTGATCGTGGGGTCCAGGAACACCATCATCGCCCCCACCCCGCAGCAGAAGGGTCGGAAGAGCTACGCCTTCGTGTCCTGGTCGGACAACGGAGCCCAGACCCACGACAGTATCGCCCCGGCCACCGCGACGACCTACACAGCCAGGTTCCGCAGCTGACCGGGGCCCCGCGGTCAGCTATCGGAACACTTCGCGCCCGGGGGGGCCTGGGCATCGAACGTCCGGCCTGGCGATCTCGGGATGGGCCTCGAAGCGGTCGAGCGCGTCCCGGCACGCGGCCACGAACCGCCAGAACACCTCGGTGGTGGTGTGCCGGCGGCCCGGGCGGGTGTTGTCGCCGAACATCGCGTCCCGCAGCGGCTCGCTGAGCTCCAGCTGGGCACCCTTGCCGAGCATGGTGCGGTTGACGATGTTGCACTCGCTGTTGCCGTCGACCTCCCCGTTCCCGGGCGTGGCCGCGTCCCTGGCGTCGAAGCCGGCGACACCCAACCCGTCCAGCAGTTCCTGGCGCAGCAGGTTCTCCCCGCCGTCGGGGACCCGGCCGCCGACGAGCACGACCTGCTCGTCCGATCCCATGGGCGGCCGCGGCCGGAAGCCGTGCAGCGACACGGCACCGAGGGCGCCGGCGCACAGCCGGACGGCCACGAGGTCGTCGCAGCCGGTGGAGGTGACGTGGAGGTCCCGGTTGTCGCCCGGGCGGATCCCCTCGAACATCCAGTAGTCGTAGGTGACCCCGGCGGGCGGGGTGATCGGCAGGTTGGCCGGGTGGTGGCCGGCCACGGCCAGGCACAGCTCGGAGGTGCCGCGCTCGATCCC
This sequence comes from Actinomycetota bacterium, assembly GCA_035550755.1. Classification (GTDB taxonomy): domain Bacteria; phylum Actinomycetota; class CALGFH01; order CALGFH01; family CALGFH01; genus CALGFH01. Next base: position 23,521 of record DASZON010000246.1, read on the forward strand.
ACCGCCGTGCGGCGCCAGGACGACGGTTCTCGGCCCCTCGTCGGTGCGGGCCGAGCTGTCGTCGAACCGCTCGTGGACATGGAAGCGCCGGGCCCAGTCGATCCCCTCGATGACGTTGGTGGCGGCGTACAGCTCGGAGTTGGTGGCGAACGGCGGCCCGGTCATCGCTGCCTCCTCTCCTACCCGCAGACCGCCCCCCGGTCGGCCCCGCCGACCAGGCGGGCGTACTTGGCCAGGGCGCCGGTGGCATACCGGGGCTCGGGCGGCTTCCAGGCCTGGCGGCGGCGGTCCAGCTCGGCCGGGTCGACCTCGAGGTCGAGGCGGCGGGCGGCCACGTCGATGGAGATGGGGTCGCCGTCGGTGACCAGGCCGATGGGGCCACCCACGGCCGCCTCGGGGGCGACGTGGCCGACGCAGGCCCCCCAGGTGGCCCCGGAGAAGCGGCCGTCGGTGATCAGCAGCACGTCCTGGCCCAGCCCGGCGCCCTTGATGGCCCCGGTGACGGCCAGCATCTCCCGCATCCCGGGCCCGCCCCTTGGCCCCTCGTTGCGGATGACCAGCACGTCGCCCTTGCCGGCCCGGCCCTCGGTGACGGCGGCGAAGCAGTCCTCCTCGGACTCGAACACCTTGGCCGTGCCCCGGAAGGTCATGTTGGGGTTGCCGGGGATCTTCACCAGCGAGCCGTCGGGGGACAGGCTGCCCCGGAGCACGGCCAGGCCGCCCTCGTGGGCGATCGGCTCGGCGGCCGGGCGGATCACCTCGCCGTCGGGGCGGGCGGCGCCGGCCAGGTTCTCGGCCATCGTCTTCCCGGTGACGGTGAGGACGTCCCCGTCGATCAGCCCGGCCTCCAGCAGCTCGCGGAGCACGGCCGGGATGCCCCCGACGCGGTCGACGTCGGCCATGACGAAACGGCCGCCGGGGCGCATGTCGACGATGTGGGGGACGCGCCGGCTGACGGCGTCGAAGTCGTCCATGGTCAGCTCGACCCGGGCCTCGTGGGCGATCGCCAGCAGGTGGAGCACCGCGTTGGTCGACCCGGCGGTGGCCATCACCACCGCGGCCGCGTTCAGGAAGGCGGGCCTGGTCATGATCTGGCGGGGCCGGAGGTCCAGGCGGAGCAGGTTGACCACGGCCTCGCCGGTGCGGCGGGCGGCCTCGGCGCGGCGCTCGGACACCGCCGGCGGGCTGGCCGAGCCGGGCAGGGCCATGCCGATGGCCTCCGAGACCGCGGCCATGGTGTTGGCGGTGTACATGCCGGCGCACGACCCGGCGGTCGGGCAGGCCACCCGCTCGAGCTCGTCCAGGTCCTCCTCGGACATGGTCCCGGCGGCCACCGCCCCGACGGCCTCGTACATGTCCTGGACGGTGACGTCGCGGCCGCGGAAGTGGCCGGGCAGGATGGTCCCGCCGTAGACGAACACCGCCGGCAGGTCGAGGCGGGCGCAGGCCATCAGCATCCCCGGCAGGGACTTGTCGCAGCCGGCGATGGCGACCAGGCCGTCCAGGCGCTCGGCGTGCATCACCAGCTCGACCGAGTCGGCGATCACCTCCCGGCTGACCAGCGAGGCCCGCATGCCCTCGTGGCCCATGGCGATGGCGTCGGACACGGTGATGGTGTTGAAGGTCATCGGCACCGCCCCGGCCAGGCGGACCCCGTCCTTGGCGTTCACGGCCAGGCGGTCGAGGTGGATGTTGCAGGGGGTGACCTCGTTCCAGGAGGAGGCCACCCCGACCTGGGGCCGGTCGAAGTCGTCGTCGGTGAAGCCGACGGCCCGCAGCATGGAGCGGGCCGGGGCCCGGTCGCGCCCGGCGGTGACCTCGGTCGAGCGGGGACGGCCCGGCGGCGGGGCGGTGGTGGTCATGGCTCGCTCCTCTGGGGCTGGTCGCTGACCGCCTCGCGGCGGGCGGCGGCGACCACCATCTCGATAAACGGGACCTTGCCGGCCCGGTAGGCGTCGCGGTCGAGGGGGAAGCGGCCGGCCAGGCCACGCTTGAGCTTGCCGTATTCCTCGGCCGCCTGGGGGTGGGCCCGCAGCCAGTCCCGGAACAGCAGGTGCTCCGCGAAGTAGTCGCTGTCCACCGGGACCATGTGCACGTGGTGGCTCTCGGGGCTGCCGCGGCGGAAGTAGCGGCGGTCCGGCAGCTGGCTCTCGAACTCGGGGACGTACTCGTAGCCGAGGTTGATCAGGCCGGCCACGGCCGGGCCGGCGCGCTCGATGTCCTCGACCCCGACCATCAGGTCGATGACCGGCTTGGCGGGCAGGCCGGGCACGGCCGTGCCGCCGACGTGCTCGATGGCCACGGCCGCATCGCCGATGACAGCGGCGATGCGGCCGCGCTCCTCGGCGTACTGGCGCGGCCAGTCCCGGTCGTAGTCGACCACCTCGACCGGCTGGGTCCCGCGGCCGGCCAAGGTCAACCCGCCCGCCTGGCCACGTTGCCCTCGGCGTCCAGGCGCGGGAACAGCGCCCCGACCCGTTCCACCCGCGCGCCCCGGGGCAGCCCGCCCCAGGCCAGCGCGTCCGGCAGCCTCGCCCTGGCCAGGTCCCCGGGGGCGCCGATGGCCGCCCACAGGGCCGGGGCGGCCCTGGTCAGCCAGGGGGCGGTGAGCAGGGCGGCGACCCGCAGGGCCTCGGCCCCGGTGTACAGGACGGTGTCCAGGGCCAGGTCGTCGCCGGCCTTGGCCAGGTCCCAGGGCTTGCGCTCGGACAGGTACGCGTTGGCCGCGCCCACGAACCGCCAGATGGCGGCCAGGGCCCGCTCGTAGGCGACCTCGTCGAGGGCGGCGGCGGCCTCGGCGTAGGCCAGGGCGGCGGCGTCCTGGACGGCGACCTCGGCGTCGGTGGCCGGCCCGGGACCGGGCAGCACCCCGTCGCGGTAGCGCTCCACCATGGCCGTGACCCGGCTGGCCAGGTTGCCGAGCCCGTTGGCGAGGTCGGCGTTGTAGCGCTCGACCAGCGCCTCCCAGGAGAAGTTGCCGTCCTGGCCGAAGGCGACCTCGCGCTGGAAGAAGTAGCGCACGGCGTCGCTGCCGAACGGCTCCACCAGGTCGTGGGGGGCGATCCCGGTGAGCTTGGTCTTGCTCATCTTCTCGCCCCCGACCAGCAGCCAGCCGTGGGCCTGGACGGTCCGCGGCAGGGGCAGCCCGGCCGCCAGCAGGATGGCCGGCCAGGTGACGGCGTGGAACCGGAGGATGTCCTTGCCGACGAAGTGGTAGTCGGCCGGCCAGGTGTGGGCGAACTTCTCCATGTCGGCGTCCCAGCCGGCCGCGGTCAGGTAGTTCTGGAGGGCGTCGACCCACACGTACATCACGTGCCTGGGGTCCCAGGGGATCGGCACCCCCCAGGTGAAGCTGGACCGCGAGATCGACAGGTCCTGGAGTCC
>DASZON010000247.1:0-9947 GCA_035550755.1 Actinomycetota bacterium
GGCCGGGAAGGCGGCGTCGAGGCCGAGCGACTCGGGGTCGGCGACCAGGTCGCCGGCCAAGACGCCGATGGCCGTGCCGGTGTTCCAGCAGACGAACAGCAGCAGGCCGGCCCCGACCAGCAGGTGCCGGTCGATGCGGCCGTCGTCACGCTGGGCGATGGCCCAGGACTCGTCGACGATCAGCTGGGAGAGCAGGGCCCGCTTCCACCACGGCCCCTTCAGGGCGCCGGCCGCCGACAGCCCGATCGGGCCGTAGCGGAGGTTGAGCAGGACCGCGGCCACGATGGCCGTGGCCAGCCCGCCGCCGGCGCCGAGGATCGAGGCCACGGCGAACTGGGCCGACCCGGCGAAGGTGGTGAGCGACATCACCACCGGGGCCGCCCGGCCCATGTCGGCCGCCCGGGCCAGGACCCCGAACGACAGCCCGAAGGCGAAGGCGGCGATCCCGATCGGCGCCGCCGCCCGGACGCCGTCCAGGTACGTCCGCCGCGAGGTTGGATGCACCGAGCCTCCTGAAGGGGGGAAGACACCAGCGTACACCGATCACTGGTGACAGGCTACCCGACAGGTGGGACAGGCTCGACGAGGGCGGCGGTGGCCAGGGCGACGATCTCGCCGGCGTGAGGGACCTCGCCGAGGATGGCCCGCTGGAGCAGGAGGCCGTCGCCGACCACGCTGACGAAGCGGGCGGCGACCTCGTCGGGGACGGACGGGGCGACCCGGCCGGCGGCCCGCTCGCGGCCGACCAGGGCCAGCAGGGCGTCGCGGACCAGGTCGGTGCGGCCCCGCCAGCGCGCCTGGAACGACGGGTCGGTGCGGCGGCGGCGGCTCTGCTCGATGACCACGGTGGCCCAGTCGGGGTCCTCGGCGGCCAGGCCGGCCAGCACGTCGGCGAACGACCCGGCCTCCCAGCGGGCCGCCTCGCGCTCGGCGTCGCGCTCCAGCACGGCCAGGAACAGGTCCAGCTTGGTCGGGAAGTGGTGGAAGATCGCCCCCCGGGAGCGGCCGGTCGCCTCCTCCAGGCGGACCACGGTCGCCTCCTCGTACCCGAGCTCGGCGAAGCAGCGGCGCGCCCCCTCCAGGATCTCGGTCCGCTGGGCGTCGAGGTAGTCCTGGCTGACCTTGGGCATGCTCGCTCCTTTACAAAACCGTACGTACGGTTTACTTTAACACGAGAGCAGAGGAGGCAGCAGCATGAGCAGGCACACCGACGTGAAGTTCGAGAGCCAGGGGACCCAGCTCACCGGCATCGTCCGCCGCCCGGAGGGCGACGGGCCCCATCCCGCGGTGGCGTTCGTCGACGGGTCGGGCCCGGCCGAGCGCGACGGCTGGGACGACGAGGCCGAGGTCCTGGCCGGGGCCGGGTTCGCCAGCCTGGCCTGGGACAAGCCGGGCTGCGGGGGCTCGGGCGGGGACTGGCGTGGCCAGAGCCTGCACGACCGGGCCGCCGAGGCCCTGGCCGCCGTGGCCTGCCTGGCCGGCCAGGAGGGCGTCGACCCCCGCCGGGTCGCCCTCATGGGAGCCAGCCAGGGCGGCTGGGTCGGGCCGCTGGCCGCCTCCCGGTCGGCCGAGGTGGCCGCCGTCATCAGCCTGTCCGGGCCCGGGGTCAGCCCGTACCGCCAGGAGGCCTACCGGGTCGAGCACATGCTGCGCGACGCCGGCGTCGGCGAGGACCAGGTCGCCGACGCCCTGGCCTTCTTCCACCACCGGGCGGACCGGCTGCGCCGCGGCGACGACCTCGAGGAGGTCCTGGCCGACCAGCTGTCGCACCGGGACGCCCCCTGGTATCCGGTGCTGGGCGACGACGGCGTGGTCGAGCACCTGGCCTTCATGGCCCGCATCTACGACTACGACCCGGCCCCCGCCCTGGCCCGGGTCACCTGCCCGCTGCTGGCCATCTGGGGAGCCCGCGACACCTACGTGCCCGTGGCCGCCAGCGCCGAGGCGTTCGCGGCCGGCCTTGGCAAGGCCGGCAACGACAGCTTCCGCCTGGAGGTGGTCCGCGACGCCGACCACGGCCTGCGCCTGCCGGCCACCGGCGGCGACGAGCGCGGACCCCGTATCCCCGACCTGATGGACATGCTGGTCACGTGGCTGCGCCGGGTCCTGCCACCAGATCGGGGGTGAGCCCGGCCAGGTCGGCCGCCCCGCACAGGGCCATGGCCAGGCGCAGCTCGCCGGCCAGGCCGGACAGGACCCGCTCGACCCCGGCGGCCCCCCCGACGGTCAGCCCCCACAGCACCGGCCGGCCGACCAGCACCGCCCGCGCCCCCAGGGCCAGGGCCTTGACCACGTCGGTGCCGCGGCGGACGCCGCCGTCCACGTAGACCTCGCCCCGGTCGCCGACCGCGGCCGCCACCTCGGCCAGGGCGTCGGCGGTGGCGACCACGGTGTCGAGCTGGCGGCCGCCGTGGTTGGACACCACCACCCCGGCCGCCCCCGCCTCCAGGCAGGCCAGGGCGTCGTCGCCGCGCAGCACCCCCTTGACCAGGACCGGCAGCCCGGACCGGTCGGCCAGCCAGCCGATCACCTCGGGGGTGAGGCCGGGGTCGAACTGGCCGGCCTGGGCGAGCGGGTCGGCGTCCAGCTCGCGCTGGCGGGCGGCGCCGGCGGGGGGCGCGTTGGCCGGGCTCAGCCCGGTGGGCAGCCGGAAGTCGTTGCGCAGGTCGCGGAGCCGGTTGCCGAGCACGGGCACGTCCACGGTGAGCACGAGGGCCTTGTAGCCGGCGGCGGCGGCCCGGGCGACCAGGTCGGCCGTCCAGCCGCGGTCGCGGACCACGTACACCTGGAACCAGCGCATGGCCCCGGGGGCCGCTGCGGCGACCTCCTCGACCGTCATGGTGGCCTGGGTCGAGAGGATGTAGCCGGCCCCGGCCGCGAGCGACCCGGCGGCCGAGGCGGCCTCGCCGTCGGGATGGGCCATGCGGTGGTACGCCATGGGCGCGACCAGCAGCGGCACCTGGAGCCCGCTGCCGAGCACGGTGGTGGCCATGGACACCTGGGACACGTCGCGCAGCACCCGGGGCCGCAGCCGCAGCCGCGACCAGGCGGCCCGGGCGTCGGCCACGCTGTGCTCGTCGTCGGCGCCGCCGGCGACGTAGTCGTAGACCCCGCGGTCCAGCCGCTCCCGGGCCGTCGCCTCCAGCGCCTCCAGGTCGAGCGGGTCCAGCGGGTCGCGCACTGGCCGGCCCGACCGGTCCCTCAGACCCCGCCCTGGACCCGGGACAGCAGGACCTGGGCGGTGGAGCGCAGCCGGTCGTCCAGCGCCTCCATCAGCTTGACCACCGTCTCGGCGGCCCAGTCGGCCAGGGCGCGGCGGTCCTGGAGGTTGCCGAGGTCGCGGACCTCGCGGTAGTCGACGATCCGGGACGCCCGCCGGTCGTCGAGGCGCTCCCAGGACAGGATGCGGCCGACCGCGGTCTCGATGGCCAGGCGCTCGGAGAACAGGTCGTCGAACAGCCGCTTGGTGGCCGTTCGCTCCTGCATGTCCAGGTACACCCCGGCCCGGACGGCGCCGTTGGCGGTGAAGGCGACGTCGTAGAAGCCGAACGGCCCGGCCGCGAACCCGACCCAGTTCTCGTAGCCGAACTTGGGGATCCGGAACCCGGGCCGGCGGATGGCCACCGAGTCGAACATCGACTCGAAGAAGCGGTGCCGCAGCTCGACCGGCTGGAGCCCGCCGGCCTGCTCGGAGGCCATCGGCGGCGGCGAGGCCGGCAGGTGCCGCCCGCTCGGCTCGGGGTCGAACGACGGCTCCAGCGACGACGCCAGCGGCACCGGCGAGGGCTCCGGCGGGGGCGGTGGTGGCGGCGGGGGTGCCGCGGTCAGGGGTTCGCCGGCCACAGAGGAAGGGGTGTCCGGCGCCGCCGGCAGCGGTGGCTCCCGGGCCGGGGCCGGCGCCTGCTGGTCCTCGGGGGCGACCTCGGCGGCGGCGTGACGCGGCATCGACACGGGCAGCGGCGAGCCGGGGAACATCGACCCCACCGGCAGCTGGACCCGGCGGCGGCCGCTCTTGCGCCAGTTGCGGGGCTGCGCGACCACGTCCAGCACGGGCGCGGGCAGGGAGCGGCCGATGCGGACCAGGCCGATCTCCACCCCGAAGAAGTCGACCTTCTGGTCGGTGCGGTCGTTGAGCCAGTCAAGGCCGCGCCGGAACTCCTCGTGGAACCGGGGCGCGACCCAGATGACCACGGCCTCGTCCAGCCCCGAGGCATGGACGATCATCTGGCCGAGCTGGTTGTGGTCGGTGGCCTCCAGGCGGTTCTCGATCACGACCGGCCGGCCGGCGGCGTCGGACCCGAGCACCTTGAAGGCGCCGGTGTCGACGTTGACCTCCTGCTCCAGGGGCGTGATGTCGATCCCGAGGGTCTCGCTGAGCAGGTCGATGTTCTGCAGGAACCACGGGGTCAGGTCGGGGAGCTGCTCGCCCCAGAACGACTTGAGGTCCAGCCGCTCGAGCCGGCCCAGGCCCAGCCGCTCGATCTCCGCTCTGGCCACCGCTGCTCCTTCCGATCGCCCCCCCCCAGCTTCCGAGGAGCAGTTGTACCGCGGGCCGCTATACCGCCGTCAAACCAGTCAAGTCGTCCATACCGCTGCGCTCGCGCCAGAAAGGCCGCCGCTGGGCAAAGCCGGGCGGGTCTCGACCCGGAGCCGCAGCTTACCCGTGTCGAAGGGGATGTGCTGGGACCTTTGCCCAAGGTTGGCGACGACCACCGCCCGCGACCCGTCCGGGTCACGGCGGTCGAGGGTGACCAGCCGCCGCTCGGGGTCGACCCGGGCGTCGGTCAGGTCGCGGCGGCAGTTGCCGAGCGCCGGGACCTCGCGGCGCAGCGCCAGCAGGGTCCGCCACAGCTCCTGGACCGGCCCGCCGGCCCGGCTCCAGTCGAGCTTGGACCGCTCGAAGGTGGCCGGGTCGTTGGGGTCGGGCACTCGCTCGCCCCAGTCGAAGGCGGCGAACTCGGCCCGCCGGCCCTCCCGCACCGACGCCGCCAGCCCGGGCTGGTGGTCGGTGAAGTACAGGAAGGGGCGGGTCTCGCCCCACTCCTGGCCCTGGAACAGCAGGGGCAGGAACGGGGCGCAGGCCAGCAGCACGCTGGCCACGGCGTCCAGGTCGGGGCCGACCAGGGCGGCCAGGCGGTCGCCGAAGGCCCGGTTGCCGACCTGGTCGTGGTTCTGGGTGCAGACCACGAACCGCTCCCCGCCCAGACCGGCCGGGTCGCGGCCGTGGCGGCGGTCCAGGTACGGGTAGTACTGGCCGGTGAACGCCCAGCCGGTCTCCAGGGTCTTGGCCAGCAGGTGGAGATCCTGGAAGCCGTCGTAGTAGCCCGAGGTCTCGCCGGTGAGGGCGACGTGGATGGCGTGGTGGAGGTCGTCGGCCCAGCTGGCGTCCACGCCATAGGCGGTGACCAGCAGGGGCTGGTTCAGGTCGCTCTCGGCCACCACCACCGCCCCGGGCCGGGCCGCGTGGGCCCGTGCGGCCAGCTCCTCCAGGATGTGGACCGCGCTGGCGTCGTGGAGGTGGTGCACGGCGTCCAGGCGCAGCCCGTCGACGCCGTAGCCGGCCAGCCACTGCTCGGCGTTGTCGAGGAGAAACGCGCGGACGAAGTCCGATCCGGGCCCGTCCAGGTTGACCGCGTCTCCCCAGGGGGTGGTGGAGCGGTCGGTGAAGTAGGGGCCGAGCTCGCCCAGGTAGTTCCCCTCCGGGCCGAGGTGGTTGTAGACCACGTCCAGGACCACCGCCAGCCCGGCCCGGTGGCAGGCGTCGACGAAGCGGCGCAGCCCGGCCGGGCCGCCGTAGGCGGCGTGGACGGCGTACAGGGCGACTCCGTCGTAGCCCCAGCCGCGGTGCCCGGGGAACGCCGCCACCGGCATGACCTCGACCGCGGTCACTCCCAGGTCGGCCAGGTGCCCGAGGCGGCCGGCGGCCGCGTCGAAGGTGCCCTCGGGGGTGAAGGTGCCGACGTGCAGCTCGTAGAAGACCAGGTCCTCGAGGGCGGGGACCGGGAACGGGTCCGGCGGCGGGCCCAGGTCGACCAGCCGCGAGGGCCCGTGGACCCCGTGCGGCTGGAACCGCGAGCGGGGGTCGGGCCGCTCCCGCTCGCCGTCCAGGACCAGCAGGTAGTCGTCCCCGGCGACCGCTCCCTCGGCGGACCCCCACCAGACCCCGCGGTCCCCGCGCTCCAGGGGCACGGTCCGCCCCCCGAGCCGCACGGCCAGCGAGCGGACGTCCGGCGCCCACACCCCGAGCTCGGCGCCCCCCTCGACGAGCCGGGGGCCCAGGGCGGGCGTCACTCGGGGGCGAGCCAGACGGTCGCCAGCGGCGGGAGAGTGACCCGGGCCGAGGCCGGCTGGTTGTCCCACTCGATGGCCTCGGCCTCGACCACGCCCATGTTGCCGACGTTGGTGCCACCGTAGGTCTCGGAGTCGGTGTTGAGCACCTCGACCCAGCGCCCGAGCGTCGGCAGGCCGACCCGGTAGTCGCTGCGCGGCACCGGGGAGAAGTTGCACAGGCAGACCAGGGGCCGGCCGTCGGCAGCCCAGCGGATGAAGGTGAGGGCGTTGTCGTCGACGTCGTTGGGGTCGATCCAGGAGAACCCCTCGGGGCTGGCGTCCTGCTGCCACAGGGCCTTGTGCTCGCGGTAGACGCGGTTGAGGTCGCCGACCAGGGCCTGGACGCCCCGGTGGTTGGGGTCGGCCAGGGAGTCCCAGTCGATCGAGCGCTCGTGCGACCACTCGGCCTCCTGGGCCAGCTCGCAGCCCATGAACAGCAGCTGCTTGCCCGGGTGGGCCCACATGTAGCCGAGGTAGGCGCGCAGGTTGGCGAACCGCCGCCAGGTGTCGCCGGGCATCTTGCCCAGCAGCGAGCCCTTGCCGTGGACGACCTCGTCGTGGCTGATGGGCAGGATGAAGTTCTCGCTGAAGGCGTAGATGAGCGAGAAGGTCAGCTGGTGGTGGTGGAACCGCCGGTAGATCGGGTCCTTGGAGACGTACTGCAGGGTGTCGTGCATCCAGCCCATGTTCCACTTGAACCCGAACCCGAGCCCGCCCAGGTACACCGGGCGGGACACGCTCGGCCAGGCGGTCGACTCCTCGGCCACGGTCATCGCCCCCGGGTGCTCGCGGTAGGCGACGGTGTTGAAGTCCTTGAGGAACCGGACCGCGTCCAGGTCCTCGTTGCCGCCGTACTCGTTGGGCACCCACTCGCCCTCGTTGCGCGAGTAGTCGAGGTAGAGCATGGAGGCGACCGCGTCCACCCGCAGCCCGTCCACGTGGAACTCCTCCAGCCAGTAGAGGGCGTTGGCGGTGAGGAAGTTGCGGACCTCGTTGCGGCCGAAGTTGAACACCAGCGATCCCCAGTCGGGGTGCTCGCCCCGGCGCGGGTCCTCGTGCTCGTACAGGGCGGTGCCGTCGAAGCGGGCCAGGGCGAAGGCGTCCTTGGGGAAGTGCGCCGGCACCCAGTCCACCAGCACCCCGATCCCCCGCTGGTGCAGCCGGTCGATCAGGTGGCGGAGGTCGTCGGGGGTGCCGAAGCGGGCCGTGGGCGCGTAGTAGGCCGAGACCTGGTAGCCCCATGAGGGGGCGTACGGGTGCTCGGCCACCGGCATGAACTCGACGTGGGTGAAGCCGAGGTCGGCCACGTAGTCGGGCAGCTGCTCGGCCAGCTCCCGGTAGGACAGGCCGTGACGCCAGGAGCCGAGGTGGACCTCGTAGATGGAGATGGGCGCGTCCAGGGCGTTGCGCTCCGGCTGGCCGGCCATCCAGTCGTCGTCGCCCCAGATGTGCCGCGAGGTGTAGACGACGCTGGCCGTCTTGGGGGGCTCCTCGGCCGCGAAGGCCACCGGGTCGGCCTTGAGGGTGAGCGCCCCCGGCGGCGTGACCAGCTCGAACTTGTACCTGGCGCCGTCGCCCACCCCGGGGATGAACAGCTCCCAGATCCCCGAGCTGCCGAGCGCACGCATCGGGTGCAGCCGGCCGTCCCAGGAGTTCCAGTCGCCGACCACCCGGACGGCGCGGGCGTTGGGCGCCCACACGGCGAAGGAGGTCCCGGCCACCCCGTCCACGGTCAGCTCGTGCGCCCCCAGCTTCTGCCACAGGCGCTCGTGGCGGCCCTCGCCCAGCAGGTACTGGTCGAGCTCGCCGATGGTCGGCCAGAACCGGTAGGGGTCGTCGATGGTGAAGGTGCCCGACGGGTAGGTGACCTCCAGCCGGTAGGCCGGCGGGGGCCCGTCCCCGTCCAGGGTGCCCTCGAACAGCCCCGCCTTGTGGACCTGCTCGAGCTTCACCCGCTCGCCGCCCGCCAGCGCCGCCACCGCGGTGGCGTCGGGCCGGAAGGCGCGGACGACCACCTTGCCGTCCTCGGTATGGGCACCGAGCAGGCGGTGCGGCTCATGGTGCTCTCCACGGACCAGCCGCTCGACCTCGTCCCTCGTCATGAGCTCGCTCCCAACAGACGTCGGATGCCGCCGAGCGGGATCTGCAACCACGGCGGTCGGTGTCTGGCCTCGTACATCACCTCGTAAACGGCCTTGTCCAGCTCGTATGCGCGCAGCAGCAGCTCGGCGTCGCCGGCGGCCGGGCCGTTGTCGCCGGCCACGGCCAGGTAGCCGTCGAGGAAGGCGCCCCGGCAGGCCTCGATCCAGGCCGCGGCCGGGCCCTCGAACCGGGCCAGCTCGTCGCGGGTCGGGCCCGGGGTGTCCGGGTCCTCGCCGAGGACCAGCGGCGAGAAGGCGGCGTAGTCGAAGGACCGCAGCATCCCGGCCACGTCCTGGAGCGGGCTGGCCAGGCGCCGCCGTTCCTGGAGGGGGCGGGCCGGCTCCCCCTCGAAGTCGATCACCATGAAGCGGCCCTCCCGGTCGTCTCCGCTGGGCACCTTCAGCGCCTGGCCGAGGTGGTAGTCGCCGTGGATGCGCTGGAGGTAGCGGCTGCCGCCCCCGGCCGCCTCGGCCTTGGTGTAGACCTCCTCGATGGCCTGGCGGTACTGGGCGAGCTCGGGCACCAGGGCCGTCACCTGGGTGAGCTGGCCGAGCAGGCGGGCGCTGAGCCGGCCGAGGTCGGGCTGGCCGGCGGCCACCTTGGGGAGGGCCGAGGCCATGGCCGCGTGCAGTTCGGCCGTGAGCCGGCCGAGGGCGCCGGCGTCGCCGGCGAAGTTGCCCGGCTCCCCCGCCTCGGACTCGTAGTGGTCGGCCACCCGCTCGGTGGCCAGCTTCCAGCCGTCGACGCTGCCGGGGTAGAAGCGCTGGAGGATGCCGAGGGTCGAGCCCAGCCCCTCGATCCAGCCGAGGGGGGCCGGGCAGGCCTCGAACCCGGCCCCGGCCAGGGCCCTGGTCACCTCCAGCTCCGGGTTCTCGCCCGGCTCGAGCAGCCGGAACAGCTTGAGGATGAGCCGGTTGGCGAAGACCAGGGAGGAGTTGGACTGCTCGGCGCCGAGCAGCTTGCCCGGCCCGCGCAGGGTCTCGGTCCACGCCGGCATCCGGTGGAAGCGCAGCTGCTCGACGTTGGCCGCCCGGGACAGCAGGTCGAGGTAGACGCCGCCCAGGCGCTCGTCGCGGGCGGCGTCGTAGAACGGGCCGCCGGTCGGGCCCTTGGTCTCGTAGATGACGGCGCCGGGCACGCGGTCGGTGAGCTGGCGGGCCTCCAGGCCGCGGTCGTGGCCGACCGGCACGTGGTAGCGCTCGGCTCCGCCGTCGGCGTAGGCGACGGTGGCCACCACCGCCGACAGGGTGGGGAGGGCGGTGCGCAGCGGCACCGAGCTCTCGACCCGGACCTCGGCAACCTTCCGGCCCTTGCCGGCGAACCAGCGCTGGGTTGGCAGGAACTCGGCGAGGGCCGCCTCCAGCTCGGTCACGGGTGCCTACCTGGGGCGGACGTGGAGCACGTGGGCCGGTTCCCAGTGCGGGTCGAGGCGGACCCAGTTGGAGGACCCGTGCCAGGTCCAGGTCTGTCCGGTG
>DASZON010000248.1:0-2536 GCA_035550755.1 Actinomycetota bacterium
CACCGCCTACTTCACCGTGGCCGGCCACGACCCCCGCCAGGTCGCCGAGCACCTGGCCGCCCGCGGGGTCAACGTCTGGAACGGCCACAACTACGCCTGGGAGCTGACCGGGGCCCTGGCCATCCGCGACGCCGGCAGCGCCGTGCGGGCCGGCCTGGTGCACTACAACACCCGCGAGGAGGTCGACCGCCTGCTCGAGGGCGTGGCCGAGCTGAGCTGACAGTGCGACGATGAGCGGGGAGTCGAGGGAGCCGCCATGGCACCGTCGCGGTTGCGTCTCGGGTCGGCGCGCGCGCCGACGCTGTTCGGGGTGCTGGCGGCCGGAGCGCTGATCACCACCCTCGTCATCACCGGCCGGTCCCAGCACCTGACGCCGGACCGGCCGCCCGCCATGTCGGCGGCGGTGCCGGCTTCCGGCGCCACCCCCGTCAGCCTCGGCGCGATCTGGGCCTGCCCCTTGCGCGCTCCGGTCCCCGCCTTCGCCGACCACCGCAGCTACCCGCCGGGCCATCCGGCCGCCCCGCCGAGCCGCACCCAGCCGGCCGCCTGCTACCCGACCACCGCCCAGGCGGCCGCGGCCGGCTACCCGCCGGCGCCACCCCCGGCCGGGTCGCTGGAGGTCGACGGCGTGTACCTGACGCCCACCGGCAGGTGGTTCCAGCAGCGCTGCCAGCAGGCCGCCGACAGGCTCGGCTTCGCCGTCCCCTGTCCGGTCCTGCTGCCCGCCATGTCGCCCCGCGCGGTGTCGCCGGACCCCTGTGCCCGGCAGTTCCCCTGCCTGCGGGGCGGCGCGTTCGTGCTGGACCAGCACGGGTTCGTGATGCCGCCGGGCGATGCGGGCCCGGCCGGGCAGGCGCGGGCGCGGCTGGTCGTGGCCGCGGCCAGCCGCACCGACGACCCGGCCGTCGTCTGCGAGGAACGGCAGCGGCTGGTCCGGACCGTCACCCCCCACCGGATGGCCGGGCAGCTGATCGAATGCGGCGGAGCCGGACCGCGCCACGACAGCATGCTGGTGCGCTGGGAGGAGCGGGACGCGGTCATGGCGGTACGTGTCCTTGGCCACACCGGGCTGCAGGAGCGGCTGGCGCTGACCGTGGCCGAGCAGACCCGGGTGATCGCGCCGACCGGCGGGAACGGCGCCGATCGCTGATCCTTCAGTCGGGGAGGGCGGCGGCCACGATCAGGCCGCGGTCAAGGGCGTGGCGGCGGGCCGCCTCGGTGTCGGGCGAGAAGACCAGCTCGACCCCGTGGCCGGCCAGCTCGGTGGCGATCGCCCGTACGGCGTCGTGGCGCGGCGGGGCGACGTCGCGGACGTACACGGCCAGGACCCGGCCCGGATGGCGCAGCACGATCTGGCGGTAGATCTCCGGGTCGCGCTCGCCGCTGTCACCGACCAGGACCACCGGCAGGCGCGGGTAGGCGTCCAGCAGCGCCTGGATGGCGGCCAGCTTGTGGGCCTCGCCCGCGTGCAGGGTGCGCGGGCTCCAGTCGCGCAGCAGCAGCGGCCCGCGGGGGATGCCCTGGATGTCGAGGAAGTCCTCCAGCAGGTCGTAGAGGTTCCAGGGGCTGTTGGAGACGTAGAACACCGGGTTGTAGGCCTCGCCGTCGCGGCCCCGCTGGAGCGCCTGGTAGAACCCGGCCACGCCCTCGAACGGCAGCCGGGTGTGGGCGTTGTGGAGCAGGGTCAGCCTGGCCATCTGCCACAGGCTGGTCGCGTTGGAGCGCAGCACGGTGTCGTCGAGGTCGCTGATGACCGCGTACTGGGGGTCGCGGGGCACCAGCACCTGCCCGGTGGCCCGGGCCGGGCCGTCTGGGCCGGCCGGCTCCAGCAGCTCGAGCTCGACCGGCTCCCAGACCCGCGGCTCGTCCAGCGGCCGGGGCAGGTCGAGGGTGAGCTCGAAGTAGCCCTCCTGGTCGGTCGTCGCCCTGGCCTCGAGGCCGAGGGCGGCCCTGGCCGCGACCAGCGCCCCCGGGACCTCGTCGCTCTCGAACCGGCGGAACATGTTGCGCAGGTTGTCCAGGACCGAGTCGCTCAGCCGGGAGCGGGTCAGCCCGGCCGAGCGGAGCACCCGCCCGCGGACCTGCAGCCGCGTCGGGGTGCCGTAGCCGCGGAAGGCGTGCAGCTCGACGTGCCGGCGAACCCGTCGCGGAAGGGCTGTCATGGGCATACGGTAGCGTGCGGCCCCGGCGACCCGGACGAGGAGGAACCATGCCCGACGACCAAGGCTTCTACCTGGCCGAGCCCCCCGGCCCGGCGCGGGCCGGGGTGGTGGTCGTCCACGACTGGTACGGCCGGCTGCCGCACGTCCGCGCCGCCGCCGACGAGCTGGCCGCGGCCGGGCTGGTGGCGGTCGCCCCCGACCTGTACGACGGCCGCACCACCACCGACCCCGGGCAGGCCGAGTCGCTCGCCGGGGAGATGAACCGGGCGGCCGCCCCGGGCCGGCTGAAGGAGGCCGTCACCATGGTCAGGGCCCGGGCGGGCGGCGGACCGGTCGGCGTCCTCGGCTGGTCGCTGGGCGGGAGCTACGCCGTC
>DASZON010000249.1:0-15089 GCA_035550755.1 Actinomycetota bacterium
TCGATCCTCGGCTACGACAACCTCTTCACCGCCCTCAACCTGGGGGTCGGCTCGACCATCTCGGTGCTGGTCTTCCTGGCCGTGGCGGTGATCGCCTTCGTCTTCGTCAAGGGCTTCGGCACGGCCGCGCCCGGCCAGGAGGTGCCCCGCCGATGAGCACGCGACCCGCCGCCAAGGCGTCCTGGGCGGTCGGCAACACCGTCGTCATCCTCGCGGCCCTGGTGCCGGTCCTGTGGCTGGCCTCGCTGTCGTTCAAGGACCCCAGCACGATCACCGACG
This sequence comes from Actinomycetota bacterium, assembly GCA_035550755.1. Lineage (GTDB taxonomy): Bacteria > Actinomycetota > CALGFH01 > CALGFH01 > CALGFH01 > CALGFH01. The sequence goes on from DASZON010000249.1 coordinate 280, forward strand.
GCAGCTTCATCCCCCACCGGTGGACCCTGGAGAACTACCGCGGCATCTTCCAGACCTCGCTGTTCACCCGGGCGCTGGTCAACTCGATCGGCATCGCCGTGATCGCCACCGTGCTGGCCGTGGCCGTGGGCTCGATGGCGGCCTACGCGGTCGCCCGGCTGCGCTTCCCGGGCAAGCAGGTGCTGGTCGCGGTCACCCTGCTGATCGCCATGTTCCCGGCCATCTCGCTGGTCAGCCCCCTGTTCAACCTGTGGCGGCAGCTGGGGCTGTTCGACACCTGGCCCGGCCTGATCATCCCCTACCTGACCTTCTCGCTGCCGCTGGCCATCTACACCCTGTCGGCGTTCTTCCGGGAGATCCCCTGGGAGCTGGAGCGGGCCGCCCAGGTCGACGGGGCCACCCCGCTGCAGGCGTTCCTCCAGGTGATCGCGCCGCTGGCCGCACCCGGCATGGTCACCACGGCCATCCTGGTGTTCATCTTCTGCTGGACCGACTTCGTGTTCGCGATCTCGCTCACCTCGACCAGCGCCTCCCAGACCGCGCCGGCGGCGATCGCGTTCTTCTCCGGGGCGTCGCAGTTCCAGACCCCGATCGGCTCGATCGCCGCCGCCGGGGTCGTCATCACCATCCCGATCATCCTCTTCGTGTTCTTCTTCCAGCGCCGGATCGTCGCCGGGCTGACCTCCGGCGCGGTGAAGGGTTAGGAGCAGACGGTGGCCGAGATCGTCCTCGATCATGTCAGCAAGCGGTTCCCGGACGGCACCACGGCCGTCGACGACGCCAACCTGGACATCGGCGACGGCGAGTTCGTCATCCTGGTCGGCCCCTCGGGCTGCGGGAAGTCGACCTGCCTGAACATGATCGCCGGGCTGGAGGACATCACCGACGGTGAGCTGCGCATCGGCGGCCGGGTGGTCAACAGCCTCGCTCCCAAGGACCGCGACATCGCCATGGTGTTCCAGTCCTACGCCCTGTACCCGCACATGACGGTGCGGGAGAACATGGCCTTCGGGCTCAAGCTGGCCCACGTCGACCGGCCCGAGATCGACCGCAAGGTCGACCGGGCGGCCGAGCTGCTGGAGCTGACCGGGCTGCTGGACCGCCGGCCGGCCAACCTGTCCGGCGGCCAGCGCCAGCGCGTCGCCATGGGCCGGGCGATCGTCCGCAACCCCCAGGCGTTCCTGATGGACGAGCCCCTGTCCAACCTGGACGCCAAGCTGCGGGTGCAGATGCGGACCACCGTGGCCCGGCTCCAGAACCAGCTCGGCACCACCACCGTCTACGTCACCCACGACCAGACCGAGGCCATGACCCTCGGCGACCGCGTCGCGGTCATGCGCGCCGGCGTCATCCAGCAGGTCGGCACCCCCGAGGAGCTCTACCAGCGGCCGCGCAACCTGTTCGTGGCCGGCTTCATCGGCTCGCCGGCGATGAACTTCCTCCCCGGCACCATCGAAGACGGCCGCCTCCGCACCGCCGTCGGCGACGTCGCCCTGCCCGGCGAGGTGGCCGCCAAGGTCGGCAAGGCCGGCGCCGGCCGCGACCTGATCGTGGGGATCCGGCCCGAGCACTTCGAGGACGCCGCCCTGGTCGACGGCCACCGGGCCGAGGGCCTCACCTTCGAGGCGGTGGTCGACGTGCTCGAGTCGCTGGGGTCCGACAAGTACGCCTACTTCCGCCTCGAGGGCGCCAGGGCCACCGCCAAGGAGCTGGAGGAGCTGGCCGCCGACGCCGGCACCGGCGACGTCCCGGGCGGCGACCAGGTCGTGGCCCGGCTCGATCCGGCCAGCGGGGCCCGCGAGGGACGGCCGCTGCGGCTGTGGTTCGACCCGGCCAGGCTGCATCTGTTCAACCCCGCCAACGGGGCCCACCTCACCCTGTGACCGGCGGCGCGACCTCCGGTCAGCGGGCCTCGAGGAAGGTGAGCACGGCCAGGACCCGGCGGTGGTCGTCGGTGGTCTCGGGCAGGGTCAGCTTGGTCAGGATGCTGCGGACGTGCTTCTCGACCGTGCCCTCGGTCACCCACAGCCGGCGGGCGATGCCGGCGTTGGAGCGGCCCTCGGCCATCAGGGCCAGCACCTCCCGCTCCCGGGCGCTCAGGGCGGCCAGCGGGTCGTCCCGGCGGCGGGCCGCCACCAGCTCGGCGACCAGCGCCGGGTCGACCACCGACCCGCCCCTGGCGACCCGCTGCAGGGTGTCGATGAACTCGTCCACGTCGGTGACCCGGCTCTTGAGCAGGTACCCGATCCCTCGGCCGCTGGCCAGCAGCTCCATGGCGTGCTCGACCTCGACGTGGGCCGACAGGACCAGGATGCCGATGCCGGGGTGCTCCTGGCGGATCTGCCTGGCCGCCTCCAGGCCCTCGGCGGTGTGGGTCGGGGGCATGCGGATGTCCACCACCACCAGCTCCGGGGTCAGCTCGGCGACCAGGTCCAGCAGCCCGTCGGCGTCGCCGGCCTGGCCCACGACCTGGAACCCCGAGCGCGCGAGCAGGCTGGCCAGCCCCTCGCGCAGGAGGACGTCGTCCTCGGCCAGGACGACCCGCGGGTCGGTCATGGCGGCACCGTCGGCGTCATTGACGCGGATTATGGTCTAGCCTGCGCCTGTGAGCACGCTGCGGAGACCTCGGCAGGCGCGGAGGTCGGAGCACCGGGGCGGGCTGACCGGCCGCATGCTGATCGCCAGCGGGCTGCTCGCCCTGCTGATCGGCGCCGCCTTCGCGGTCCTGCTCTCCTCGGTGGCCGACCTGCGCGCCCTGGAACGGCGGGCCCGCCAGTCCGAGGAGGTGCTGGCCGACGCCAACGTGCTGGAGCGCCAGGTCGTCGGCCTGGAGACGGCCGAGCGCGGGTTCATCATCACCCGGGACGACAGCTTCCTGCAGCCGTGGCGGGAGGACCAGGTCGCCTTCCCCGCCCAGGCGGCCACCCTCCAGCGGCTGATCGGGAACGACCCCACCCAGCAGGCCAGAGCCCGGCGGATCGTCGAGCTGACCCAGTCGTACCTGCGGGACTACTCGATCCCACTGATCGCCACGGTCCGGCGGGACCCGGCGGCGGCCACGGCGACCGCGACCGACGAGGGCCGCCAGCGCATGGACGCCATCCGGGCCGAGTTCGCCAACCTCCTGGGCGCCGAGCGGAGCACGGCGGCGGCCCGCGAGCGCCGCTCGGACGCGGCCGCCGCCCGGGCCATCGTCGCCGCCGCGGTCGGCCTCGGCGGCTCGGTGGTGCTCATCGTCGTGTTCGCCGGCTACCTGACCCGGGCCATCGTCCAGCCGGTCCGCCGGACGGCGGCCATGGCCGACCGGCTCGCGGCCGGCAACCTCGGGGTGCGGACGGCCGAGCGCGGCGTGGGGGAGATCGGGGTGCTGGAGCGCAGCTTCAACTCCATGGCCGGCTCCCTGGAGGCGAGCCGCGAGGAGCTGGCCGCCTCCCGGGCGCGGATCGTGGCCGCCGGTGACCAGGCCCGCCGGCGGATCGAGCGCGACCTGCACGACGGCACCCAGCAGCGGCTGGTCTCGCTGGTCCTGGACCTCCGGGCGGCCGAGGCGGCAGTCCCGCCCGAGCGGCCCGAGCTGCGGGCCCAGGTGGCACGGGTCGCCGACGGCCTGACCGGCACCCTGGAGGAGCTGCGGGAGCTGTCGCGCGGCATCCACCCGGCCATCCTGTCCGAGGGTGGCCTCACCCCCGCCCTCAAGGCGCTGGCCCGCCGCTCGGCCGTCCCGGTCGAGCTGACCGTCGACGTCAAGGCGCGGCTGCCCGAGCCGGTCGAGGTGGCCGCCTACTTCGTGGTCTCCGAGGCCCTGGCCAACGCGGTCAAGCACGCGCACGCGTCGGTGGCCCAGGTGGAGGCGCGGGCGCGCGACGGCCTCCTCCACCTGTCGGTCCACGACGACGGCGTCGGCGGCGCCGTGCCCGGCGGGGGCTCGGGCCTGGTCGGTCTCGCCGACCGGGTCGAGGCCCTCGGCGGGACGATCGAGGTCCACAGTCCCGCCGGGCACGGCACCAGGCTCCAGATCGACCTGCCGATCCAGGGCCAGCCGTCCGGTCAGGGCGGCTAGGGCAGGATCGGCTGCCGGTGGAACCGGTTGCTGTCCGGCACCGAGAAGCCGCCCAGCACCACCGCGACCGCCCCCACGACCCATGAGGTCCACGAGGCGCCGGTCCGGTCGGTGTAGGTGAGCACCCACGGGGCGACGAACAGCAGCACCCCGAACAGGATGGTGAGCCACTCGGTGGCGACGACGCCGGGCATGGCGAGCGAGCACAGTGCCGTCACCGCCAGCAGGGCGCCGAGTGCGATCAGCGCCCAGCGGGCGTCACGCTCACCGGTGGTGCTGACCCAGATCGGCGACAGCGCCGCGTAGAGGCCGGCGATCAGGATGCCCCAGTCCTGGAGACGGGTCCATGGCCGCATCCAGGGCCACCTCCTTCTTGTGTCGGTTGGGCGGCCGGGTGGCCGCCCCGTTCCGGTCTCAAGGGTCACGCCGCCGGACGGTGGCGGCATCGCAGCTAGCCCCCATCTGTGGCTTCCGGCCAGCCGCAAGGCGAGACGGCGGCTGGCCACGATGCCGGCGGCGGCCGTCGGCGCGACCCTCCGACCGGCATCGTTGCTCGAGAAGGGAAGGTGACCTAGTGCGCAACCGACGGCCGTTCGCACTCGCCAGCCTGGTGGTGGGCCTGGCCCTGCTGGCGGGAGCCTGCGGGAGCAACCAGACCTCCGGCAGCAGCAGCACCGCCGCCGGCAGCACCCCGCAGCAGGGCGGGACCCTCAAACTGGTCGGCAGCAGCGACGTCGACCACCTCGACACCGCCAGCGCCTACTACGTCGCCTCCTACACCCTGGAGCGGGCCTTCACCCGCCAGCTGTTCAGCTATCCGGCGACCACCGACATCACCAAGGCCAACACCCCGGTCGCCGACGTCGCCACCGAGGTCCCGACCCAGGCCAACGGCGGCATCAGCGCCGACGGCCGGACCTGGACCATCCACCTGCGCTCGGAGGTGCGCTGGAACACCAGCCCGGCCCGCGAGGTGACCGCCCAGGACTTCGTCCTCGGCCTCAAGCGGCTCTGCAACCCGGTGTCGCCGGTGGGGGCTCCCGGCTACTACGAGAACACCATCACCGGGATGCGGTCCTACTGCGACGGCTTCGCCAAGGTCGGCCAGGACGCCGCCTCGATCAAGGGCTACATCCAGTCCCACAACGTCGCCGGGCTGCACGCGACCGACGACAGGACGCTGGTCATCCACCTGGTCCAGCCGGCGTCGGACTTCACCAACATCCTGGCCATGCCGTTCGCCTCGGCCGCCCCGGTCGACTACCTGGCGTACGTGCCCGACAGCAACGCCTTCCGCCAGCACACCATCTCCGACGGCCCCTACCAGATCAGCGGCTACCAGCCCGGCAAGCAGATCACGCTCGCCAAGAACCCGGCCTGGGAGCAGGCCGGCGACCCGCTCCGCCACCAGTACGTCGACCAGATCCAGGTCACCGAGGGCCAGGACCAGGGCCCGGTCCAGCAGCAGATCCAGGCCGGCACCTCCGACATGGAGTGGGACACCCAGGTCCCGATCGCCGACATCCCCCAGCTCCAGCAGGCCAAGGACTCCCGGCTCGGCATCTTCCCGACCCTCAGCACCAACCCGTACGTGGTCTTCAACCTCCAGAGCCCCAACAACAAGGGAGCCCTGGCCAACGTCAAGGTGCGCCAGGCGCTCGAGTACGCCATCAACAAGGTGGCGGTCGGCCAGGTCTACGGCGGCCCGTCGCTCAACACCCCCCTGGACCAGGTGATCCCGCCCGGCAACATCGGCTACCAGGCCTTCAACCTCTATCCAACGCCCGAGAACGCCGGCGACCCGGCCACCTGCAAGCAGCTGCTGGCCAAGGCCGGCTACCCCAACGGCCTGGTGCTCACCGACGTGTCCCGCAACGCCGGCAACCACCCGGCGGTCGCCCAGTCGGTCCAGGCGTCGCTGGCCAAGTGCGGCGTCACCACCAAGATCGTCCCGGTCACCCAGGCCGACTACTACGGCAAGTACCTCAACAACCCCGCGGGGTCGAAGCGTGGGGTCTGGGACATCACCGAGCCCGGCTGGGTGCCCGACTGGTTCGGCAACAACGGCCGCGCCATCGTCGAGCCGCTGTTCGACGGCCGCACCTACGGCCCCAACTCGGTCGACTACGGCGACTACAACAACCCCGAGGTCAACGCGCTGATCGACAAGGCCCTGGCCACCCAGGACCAGCAGACCGCGGCCACCGACTGGCACCAGGCGGACATGCAGATCATGCGCGACGCCGCCATCGTCCCCATCGAGACCCAGAAGCTGCCGCTGTTCCACTCCAGCCGCGTCAACAACGCCATCTACTCCCCGTTCTCGGAGAACTTCGACGTCACCAACCTCTGGCTGAGCGGGAGCTGAGCGGCGTGGCGCAGCGTGCCGGCGTGACCGACGAGGTGCTGCTCCGCCTGGACGGCGTGGTCAAGCACTTCCCGGTCGGCCACGGGCTCTTCGGTGGCCGGGACGCCGACGCCGTCCACGCCGTGGACGGAGTCAGCCTGGAGGTCCACCGGGGGGAGACCCTCGGGCTGGTCGGCGAGACCGGTTCCGGCAAGTCCACGCTGGCACGCTGCGCCACCCGGCTGCACACCCTCACCGCCGGACGGGTGGTGTTCGACGGGCACGACATCTCCACCCTGTCCCGCCACGAGCTGCGGCCCTACCGGCGCCAGCTCCAGATGGTCTTCCAGGACCCCTACGGGTCGCTCAACCCCCACCGGCGGGTCGGCTCCATCATCGGTGACCCGCTGGCCGTCCACGGGGTCACCGCCGCGGTGGCCCGCCGGCGGCGGGTCCAGGAGCTGATGGAGACCGTCGGGCTCAACCCCGAGCACTACAACCGGTTCCCGGCCGAGTTCTCCGGCGGCCAGCGCCAGCGCGTCGGGGTCGCTCGCGCCCTGGCCCTGCGGCCCAGGCTGATCATCTGCGACGAGCCGGTGTCGGCCCTGGACGTGTCCATCCGCGCCCAGATCCTCAACCTGCTGGCCGACCTCCAGCGCGAGCTCGACCTCACCTACCTGTTCATCTCCCACGACCTGTCGGTGGTGCGGCAGGTCAGCGACCGGGTGGCGGTGATGTACCTGGGCAAGCTGGCCGAGGTGGCCCCGGTCGCCGAGCTCTACCACCGGCCGCGGCACCCCTATGTGGCCGCGCTGCTGTCGGCGGTGCCGGTGGCCGACCCCGACCTCGCCGACCGGCGGGAGCGGATCATCCTGGCCGGCGACCCGCCGTCCCCGATCCACCCGCCGGCCGGCTGCCGGTTCCACCCGCGCTGCCCCAAGGCCCAGCCGCGCTGCGCCGCCGAGGTCCCGGCGCTGGAGCCGCGGACGGGGGACGGGGCCGCCCATCCCACGGCCTGCCACTTCCCGGTCGAGGCCGGCGACGACCTGCGCCGGACCGCCGTGGTCGGCCGATGACCATCACCGCCCCCGGGCAGGCCGCCGCCGACGCCGCCGCCGCCCCCGTCGGCGTCCAGGGACGCGGGCCCTGGCAGCTGGCCTGGGAGCGGCTGCGCCGGGACCCGGTGGCGGTCGTCTCGGCGGCCACGCTGGTGCTGATCACGGTGGCCGCGGTGGCCGCCCCGCTCGTCGCCCACGCCGTCGGCCACGGCCCCGACGACCAGTACCACGACATCGGCGTGACCACGGCCGGCCTGCCGGTCGGGCCCAGCCGGACGTTCCTCCTCGGCACCGACAACCTCGGCCGCGATCTGCTGGTCCGGATCCTCTACGGGGCGCGGATCTCGCTGCTGGTGGGGGTGGTGGCCACCGTGGCGGCGACGGTCGCCGGGGTGGTCGTGGGGCTGGCCGCCGGCTACCTCGGCGGTGCGGTCGACGTGGTGCTGGCCCGCTTCATGGACATGGTGCTGTCGTTCCCGTACCTGCTGCTGGCGATCGCCCTGGTGTCGGTGTTCGGGTCCAGCCTGACCATCTCCATGCTGGTGATCGCGTTCTTCTCCTGGGCCGCGATCGGCCGGGTCGTCCGCGGCCAGGCCCTCTCGATCCGCGAGAAGGAGTACGTGGAGGCGTCCTGGTCGATCGGGTCGGGCCCCCTACGGGTGATGTTCGTTGACATCCTCCCCAACCTCCTGGCTCCGGTGCTGGTACTGGCGACCCTGCTGGTCCCCGCGGCGATCGTGTTCGAGGCGACCCTGTCGTTCCTCGGCCTCGGGGTGCCGCCGCCGACGCCGACCTGGGGCGGGATGCTCAGCGACTCGCTCGGCTTCTACCAGGTCGCCTGGTGGTTCCCGCTGTTCCCCGGCCTTGCCCTGCTCGCCACCACCCTGGCATTCAACCTGCTGGGCGACAGCGTCCGCGACGCGCTCGACCCGGCCGCCCGGCGGGCGGGCGGAGGGGACCGCTGATGGGGCGCTTCCTGGCCCGCCGGGCGCTGTTCGGCCTGCTGGTGCTGTGGATCGTCAGCGGCGCGGTGTTCCTGCTGTTCTTCGTCGCCCCCCACGACCCGGCCCGGCTGATCGCGGGGCGGCTGGCCACCCCGCAGACGGTCGCGCTGGTCAACCACCGCCTCGGCCTGGACCGCCCCCTGCCCGACCAGTACGCCAGCTTCGTCTGGCGGCTCCTCCACGGCGACTTCGGCTACTCCTACTACAGCTCCGCGCCCGTCGGGCAGCTGCTGGCCAGCCGCCTGCCGGTGACGGCCTCGCTGGCCCTGGGCGGCGCGGTGCTGTGGCTGGTGGTCGGGATCGGGGTCGGGGTGGCCGCCGCCCGCCGGCCGCGCAGCCTGGTCGACCGGGGCGGCGCCGTGCTGATGCTGGCCGGGCTCTCCATGCCGACCTTCCTGGTCGGCCTGCTGCTGATCTACTTCCTGTTCTTCCGCATGCACCTGGCCGGGATCACCGTGTTCCCACCCGGCGGCTACGTCCCCCTCACCCAGGACCCGGTCGGCTGGGCCCAGCATCTGGTGCTGCCCTGGGTCACCCTGGCCGCGGTGACGGCGGCGACCTACTCGCGGCTGACCCGCAGCTCGATGCTCGAGGTGCTGGGGGAGGACTACATCCGCACCGCCCGCTCCAAGGGTCTCAGCGAGGACCGGGTGGTGTACCGGCACGGGCTGCGCAGCGCCCTCACCCCGGTGGTCACCCTGCTCGGGATCGACGTCGGCACCCTGCTCGGCGGGGTCATCGTCACCGAGCAGGTCTTCGGCCTGCCCGGCCTCGGCCAGCTCGCCTGGCAGTCGGTCACCACCCAGGACCTGCCGGTGATCATCGGCACGGTGCTGGTCGCGTCCGCCTTCATCGTCGTCGCCAACCTGCTGGTCGACCTGGGCTACGCCCTGCTCGACCCGCGGGTGCGGCCGTCCTGACCATGAACGCCCAGCAGGCTCGCCGGCGCCGGGAGGCGCAACGGGCACGCGAGGCCGCCCGCCGCCGCCGCGGGCGCCGCCGCCGGCTGGGCATGGTGGCGGCGCTGGCGGTGGTGCTGGTGGCCGGGGCCGGCGCGGTGGCCGTCTCGGCCGCCCACCGGGACCGGCCGGCGACCGCCACCGGCGCCCTGGCCGGCCTCCAGACCGGGCTCCCGCCCTGGGGTGCCAACACCGCCGGCCTGGCCCAGCGCCTGCACGCCATCGGCGTGCCGCCGCTCAGCCCGGTGGAGGGCACGGTGATCCACATCCACCAGCACCTCGACATCTACGTCGACGGCCACCGGGTCACGGTGCCGGCGGGCGTCGGCATCGACCCGGCGGTCGGCTTCGCTCCGCTGCACACCCACGACGACAGCGGCGTGATCCACGTCGAGTCACCCACCGTGCGCACCTACACGCTCGGCGAGTTCTTCGCCGTCTGGGGGGTGCGGCTCACCCCGAGCTGCCTCGGCGGCTCCTGCGCCGGCGGCGGCCGGCAGCTGCGGGTGTACGTCAACGGCCGGCCCTACCATGGCGACCCCGCCGGCCTGACCCTGGCCGCCCACCAGGAGCTGGTGGTCGCCTTCGGTACCGCGGCCCAGCTGCCCTCCCCGGTCCCCTCCAGCTACCCGTTCCCGCCTGGCCTGTAGTCAGGCGGCCCCGCCGAGATCGTGCAGGCGTTCCCGGACCTCGGGACGGCGCAGGGACGCCAGGGCGTCGCGCTCCACCTGGCGGGCCCGCTCGCGGGAGAACCCCATGACCTTGCCGACCTCCTCGAGCGTCCTCGGCGTCCCCGAGTCGAGCCCGAAGCGCAGGACCAGCACCTGGCGCTCCCGGTCGGGCAGGGCGTCGAGCGCCTGCTCGAGGGCCTCGCGGCCGACCGTGGCCACCGCCAGCTCGTCCGGCCCTGTCGCCGAGTCGTCCTCCAGGAGGTCCTGGAGGTGGGCCCCGTCCTCCCCGATGGGGGCGTCCAGGGAGGTGACGGCCTGGGTGGTGTCCTTCAGCCGGAGGATCCGTTCGACCGGCATGTCCAGGGCGTCGGCGAGCTCGTCGTCGGTGGGCTCGCGGCCCAGCAGCTCGTGCATGCGGCTGCGGGTGCGCCAGAGCCGGCCCAGCTGCTCGTCGACGTGGACCGGGAGGCGGATGGCCCGGGTCCCCCGGTCGGCGGCCCCTCGGGCGATGGCCTGGCGGATCCACCAGGTGGCGTAGGTGGAGAACTTGAACCCCAGGCGCCAGTCGAACTTCTCCACCGCCCGCAGCAGCCCCAGGTTCCCTTCCTGGACGAGGTCGCCGATCGGGAGGCCGGTGGCCGAGAAGCGCCGGGCGATGGTCACGACCAGGCGCAGGTTGGACTCGATCATGGTGCGCCGGGCGGCGTCGTCGCCGGCCTCGATCGCCTGGGCCAGGGCGACCTCGTCCTCCCTGGTGAGCAGGGGGTGCTGCCCGATCTGGTCGAGGTAGACCCGGAACAGGTCGAGGTTCTCCCGGTCGCTCCGCATGCAAGCATCCTCGTGGTTGGGCGGGGGAGGGGCCGTGTGGCCCCTCCCCCGGAGCGGGGTCCCAAGGAGGGGAAAGCGGCGGGGGCGCGCCGTCTCCTGGGTCCGCTCGTCGTGCTCCTCCAGCTCGCAGGATCACGCGCCACCGAGCCGCTTGTCGTCAGCACCAGCACCCGTTGTCGATCCCGGGTAGCCGGAATCCCGCCCTACCTGCCAGCGGGGACGACAGCCGGCCCCCGCCGGTGGCATCCTCGCCGTGGACCCAGGTGATGCAGATGACGGAACACGGGGCGGGGACGACCCCGGACGCGCCGCCACTCGGCGCCGGGCGGACGCCCGGCGGCTCGGCCATGACCCGCCTCCTGGTCGCGGCCGCGGCCGGCGTCTGCGCCGGGGCGCTGGTGTCGCTGCCGGGCAGCTGGCAGCTCGGCACGCTGGCCGGCTGGGACGTAGCCGCCGGGGTGTACGTGGTCTGGACCTGGGCCACGGTCTGGCACCGGGACCCGGCGGCGACCTCGCGGCTGGCCCGGCGGGAGGACACGGGACGGGCCGTGGCCGACGCCCTGCTGCTGGTGGCCAGCGTGGCCAGCGTGCTGGCGATCGGGCTGGTGATCACGGCCGGCCGGGCCACGGGCCTGGGTACCCGCGACCTCCACGCCGCCCTGGCGGTGGTCAGCGTGGCCCTGTCCTGGACGGTCGTGCAGACCGTGTTCACGCTGCACTACGCCCGGCTGTACTACAGCGACCCCCCGGGCGGGATCGACTTCAACCAGGACGCGCCGCCGCGGTTCTCCGACTTCGCGTACCTGGCCTTTACCGTCGGGATGACCTTCCAGGTGTCCGACACCCAGCTGCGGACCTCGGCGTTCCGGGCGGCGACGCTGCGCCAGGCGCTGCTGTCGTACCTGCTGGGCGCCGTCATCCTGGCCACCGCCATCAACCTGGTGGCCGGTCTGCTCAGGTAGCCGGCAGTCCGGGATTCCAGCCAGCCACCAGCGGAGATGGCCGCTGGCGGTGGCGACAGCGGCCGGTCGTGGCGCGACCCTTGAACCAGCACAAGGAGGGTGTCATGACACAGACAATTCCCGAGACGGTCCGGGGCGCCGCCGGGACCGGGGCCGAGCCCCATGGCTGGTGGAGCAGGCGGCCCTGGCTGCACATGTTCCTCGGCGGCCTGGGGTTGTGGGTGGCCACGGTGGTGGTGACCTTCGCCACCGGCAACGTCAACCTGATCCCCACCATCATCCTGCTCGGGAGCTTCCTGGTCCCGGTCGCCTTCGTCACCTACGCCTTCGGCCACGCCGACCACGTCGTCACCGCCCAGCGGATCTTCACCGCCTTCGTCTACGGCGGGGTGCTGGGCGTGCTCGGGGCCTCGGTGCTGGAGGCGGCCTTCCTGCGGCAGCCGTCCGGCCCGGCCTACGCCGGAGTCGGCCTGATCGAGGAGGCGGTCAAGCTGGCCGCCCTTTGGCTGCTCGCCCGGCGGCTGCCCCGCTACACCATGCGCGACGGGATCGTGCTCGGGGCGGCGGTCGGCTTCGGCTTCGCCGCCTTCGAGAGCGCCGGCTACGCCTTCAACGCCCTGTTCACCGCCGGCGGCCCGTCGCTGCTGAACCTGGTCGAGACCGAGCTGCTGCGCGGCATCCTCGCCCCGGTGGGGCACGGGCTGTGGACGGCGATCCTGGGAGGGGCGCTGTTCCGGGTGGCCGCCGACCGTGGCCGGCTCCGGCTCAGCCGCGTCGTCCTCGGGACGTACCTGCTGGTGGCGCTGTTGCACGGGCTGTGGGACGCCTCCCGGAGCATCGCCGGGTGGCTCACCCTGGTCCTCACCGGCACCCGGGTGCAGTGGCTGCTGATCCGGGTCGGCCGCGCCCCCGAGGTGACCGCGGCCCAGGTCCACCTGTTCACGGTCCTCAGCTGGGGGCTGCTGGCCCTGGACGCCCTGGTGGGGGTCGTGATCCTGCGCCGCCGCTGGCGTCGGGCGACCACCCCGGACCGGCCGCGGACCGCACCCCTCACGCTCGCCGCCACGGTGGTGGCGGCGCTGGTCCTGGCCGGCTGCTCCAGCGCCGCCGCCGGCGCCGGCGGCACCTCGAGCTCGTCGTCGGCGGCGTCGGCATCCGCGTCGCCGCCGGCGGCGGCCGCGCCGTCGGCCCTGGCCCTGCAGCAGCAGTTCGTCCAGGTCGTCAAGCAGGTCGGGCCCTCGGTGGTCCTGATCCAGACCAGCCAGGGGCTTGGCTCGGGCATCGTCTTCGACGCCACCGGTGACGTGGTCACCAACGCCCACGTGGTCGAGGGAGCCGACAGCTTCCAGATCACCCTGGCCAACGGCAGGCAGTACCGGGCCCGGCTGGTCGGCAGCTTCGCCGCCGACGACGTGGCCGTGCTCCACATCGACGCCGGCGGGCTGCACCCGGCGAGCTTCGCCGACTCCTCCCGCCTCCAGGTCGGGGACGTGACCCTGGCCATCGGCAACCCCCTGGGCCTGCAGTCCAGCGTCACCGAGGGGATCGTCAGCGCCCTGGGGCGCACGGTCAACGAGGACAACGGGGTGGCCCTGCCCAACGTCATCCAGACCAGCGCGCCCATCAACCCGGGCAACTCCGGCGGGGCCCTGGTCGACCTGGAGGGCCAGGTCGTCGGCATCCCCACCCTGGCCGCCACCGACCCCGAGATGGGCGGCGCGGCCGCCGGCATCGGCTTCGCCATCCCGAGCAACACCGTGCGGGACATCGCCGGCCAGCTGATCAGTCAAGGCAAGGTGACCAACTCCCACCGGGCCTGGCTGGGTGTGGAGGTGGCCGCCACCACCAGCGGCGGGCTGCTGATCACCAAGGTGGAGTCGGGCGGCCCGGCCGCCAGGGCCGGGCTCCGGGCCGGGGAGCTGGTCACCGCGGTCCAGGGCACGGCCACCCCGGACCCGGGCACCCTGGCCGACGTGCTGGCCGGGCTGCGTCCCGGCCAGACGGTCACGGTGCGGCTCGCCCGTTCCGGCGGCGGCACCCGGACCGCCAAGGTCACCCTCGGCCAGTTCCCGGGCTGAGGCGGTGAGTGGAGCGCCGATGACCAGGACGACGCGAGCGGGCCGGTGGGCCACCCGGCACCTCACCGGCCCGGCCAGGCCGGGCCCGCCGCCCGACCCTGACGCCCGGCGGCGGTCGGTACCATGCCGCCATGGCGACCCACCTGAGTCTCGAGCAGCACCTGGAGGCGATCACCCGCGGCGGGGTGGCGCTGGGGGCGGCGGCCGCGGGAGCCGGGCTGGACGCCAAGGTGCCGACCTGTCCGGGGTGGGACGTCACCGACCTGGTGGTCCACCAGGGGATGGTGCACCGGTGGGCGGCGGCGTCCCTGCGCGGCGAGCGCGACCACGACACCGCCGCCTCCCAGGCCGAGGGCCGGGCCGCCGCCGGGCTGCTCGACTGGTTCGCGGACGGCCTCACCGCCCTGGTGGACACGCTGCGGGCGACACCCGAGGACGCCGAGGCGACGGTGTTCCTGAAGGACGCGCCGCCGCCGCGGCGGTTCTGGGCCCGGCGGCAGGCGCACGAGACCACCATCCACAGCGTCGACGCGATCTCGGCGGTCCACGGGCGGTGGCCCTCGGCGTCGGAGGTCGACGTCGACCCGGCGCTGGCGGCCGACGGCATCGACGAGCTGCTCACCGGCTTCGTCACGCGGGGCAAGGGCCGGATGCGCGCACCGGAGCCGTACACGCTGCTGGTCGCGACGGACGACACCGGTCACCGGTGGACGGTGCGGATCAGCGACGGGCCGGTCGTCACGACGCCGGGCGAGGCCGGCCCGCCCGACGTGGTGTTCTCCGGGACCGCGACACAGCTGTACCTGAGCCTGTGGAACCGGGCCGACGAGATCACGTCGCGCG
>DASZON010000250.1:0-3943 GCA_035550755.1 Actinomycetota bacterium
GGCAAGTCGATGATCCACCTCGACTACATCGACGCCGGCCGCACGGCCGCGGCCATGCCGACGGTGTGCATGCACTGCGAGGACCCGGTGGCCCCCTGCGCCGAGGTCTGCCCGGCCGACGCCATCCTGGTCACCGCCGACGGGGTCGTCCAGGAGGCGGCCAAGGAGCGCTGCATCGGCTGCGGCAACTGCGTCGACGCCTGCCCGTTCGGGGTCCCCAAGCTGGATGTGGCCGAGATGCTCCAGTACAAGTGCAACCTCTGCTACGACCGGACCTCGGTCGGCCTGGCCCCGATGTGCGCCACCGTCTGCCCGACCTCGGCCATCTTCTACGGCTCGGTCGAGGAGCTGGAGGCCGATCGCCCCGGCGCCCAGGCCATCGACGTGTTCCGCTTCGGCCAGGCCGAGGTCCGCACCGGCTGCGCCGTGGTCGCCCCCGAGGCCTACACCGGCCCCGTTCCCGGAGGGATGTAGGTGGCCGGCAAGGACACCCAGCTCGACCGGATCCGGGCCGACACCCTGGTCACCCGCCGCGACTACCTGCGGATCCTGGTCACGGTGTCGGCTGGGCTGGCCGCCGGGGCCGTCGGGGTCGCGGTCGGGCTGTTCCGCCGCCACGGCAGCGGTACCGCGGCCCCGACCAAGGTCACCGACCGCCTCGACCCCGGCCAGGCGGCCGCCTTCCGGTACCCCGGCCCCGACGACCGGGCCCTGGCCATCCGCCTGCCCGACGGCCGCCTGGTGGGCTGGTCGGCCGTCTGCACCCACCTGGCCTGCGCGGTCCTGTGGCGCGAGGACGACAACCACCTGGAGTGCCCCTGCCACGACGGCGTCTTCGACCCGGCCACCGGCGAGGTCGTGGCCGGCCCGCCGCCCCGCCCCCTGCCCAGGGTGGAGCTGCGCGAGGACGGCGACGGCATCTGGGCCGTGGGGACCGGCTGATGGCCACCATCGAGCCCGGCGATCCCAAGGCCCCCGGCCCCCCAGCCTCCGGCGCTCCCGTCCACCCGGGGGAGCCGCGCGACCTGGACCGCGACGTCGACCCGGCCCACCCCTACCGGGCCCGGCAGCTCGCCCCCTACCGGCGCGACGCCGGCCTCCACGACGCCGGGCTGACCGGCCGCTACCCGGGGCTGCGGGGCAGCGGCAGCCGCGACCCCCGGGTCCACTCCTCCGGGCCGGGCCCGGGCGCCGGGGCCGACACCGAGCCCGACCGGACGTCGATGCTCAACGCCCGCATCGCCATCGTCGCCACCATCGTCGTCGGCCAGCTGTGGGGCCTGATGGTCGCCCTCAACGCCTGGCTGGAGCACGACAACGGCCAGGTGGTTGCCCTGCTCGGCTTCCAGCTGCTCTCGTTCGCGGTGGCCGTGACCGTCTGGCGGGCCGCGCCTCGCGACCGCTGACCCGCCACCCAAGGAGCGCCCCATGACCCAGGAGACGCTGCCACCCACCACCGCCGCCCGGGAGGCGTCGGCAGCAGGCCGGGGCATGGCCCTCGCCCTGGCCACGGTCGGGTTCGCGGTCAACTTCTGGGCCTGGTCGCTGCTGAGCCCGCTCGCCCCCCGCTACCAGGAGCTGCTCGGCCTCAGCCCCCTGGCCGTGTCGGTGATGGTGGCCGTGCCGGTGATCGTAGGGTCGCTCGGCCGCATCCCCCTCGGCGCCCTCACCGACCGTTACGGCGGGCGGATCGTGTTCGCCGCCCTGTCGTTCGTGGTCATCATCCCGGTGCTGTTCCTGGCCTTCGCCACCGCCTATCCGGCCCTGCTCCTCGGGAGCCTGTTCCTCGGCCTGGGCGGGGCGTCGTTCGCCGTCGGGGTGCCGTTCGTCAATGCCTGGTTCCCGCCCGAGCGCCGCGGCTTCGCCCTGGGCGTCTACGGCATGGGCAACATCGGCACGGCCATCTCCGGGTTCGTCAGCCCCCGGGTGGCCAGCTCCCTCGGCCGACCGTGGGCGTTCCTGATCGTGGCCGTCCTGCTCGCCGTCGTCGGCATGGCGTTCCTGGTCCTGGGGCGCGACGCCCCCGACCGGCCCCGGGCCACCGAGCCGTTCATGACCCGGTTCCGGGCGGCGGCCCGCCTCCCCATCGCCCGCGACCTGGCCGTGGTCTACGCCATCACCTTCGGCGGCTTCGTGGCCTTCGGCGTCTACCTGCCGACCTTCCTCAAGACCGTGTACGGGCTGGAGACCACCGACGCGGCCAGCCGGGCGGCCGGGTTCGTGGTCCTGGCCACCCTGGCCCGCCCGGTCGGCGGCTGGCTGGCCGACAGGATCACCGGGGTGCCGGTGATCCTGTGGGCCCTCGGGGTGGTCGCGGCCGGGGCCGTGGTCACCGCCTTCCAGCCCCACATCGTTGTCGCCACGGCGGCCTTCCTGGCCATGGCGGCCGCCCTCGGGCTGGGCAACGGGGCCGTGTTCGCCCTGGTCGGCACCGGCGTCCCGGTCGCCCAGGTCGGCAGCGTGACCGGCCTGGTCGGGGCGGCCGGCGGCCTCGGCGGCTTCCTCCCCCCGATCGTCATGGGCCTGGTCTACCAGGCCACCGGCGACTACGCGATCGGCCTGATGCTGCTCTCCGACGTCGCCCTGGCCGGTCTGGTGTTCACCGCCTGGCGCCTGCGGGCGGGAGTGGGGGCTCGCGCCGGCCGGACCCCCGACCGGGCCGGCTGAGCGGCAACCCTCAGGGCCGGATGCCCCGGGCCGCCCACAGCGCCGCCACGGCCAGGGGCACGAAGCTGGCCAGCCCCAGCCCGGCCAGCCACCAGCCCACCGCCGGCGCGACCCCCGTCACCAGTGCCACCACCCCGAGGTTCACGGCCGCCAGCCGCGCCGGCCAGCCCCATTCGAGGATGCCGGTCAGCCGGCGGTTCCCGGCCGCGCCCCGGCCGAACACCACCGGCAGCAGGTAGGTGAGGGCCCCGGTCAGCGTCTGGAGCGCGAACCCGGCGACCACGGCCGGCACCAGCCGGGCCAGCCGGCCGTCGAGCTCGGCCACCCGGGCGCCGGCGGCCAGCGCCCCCAGGTCGGCCAGGACCGCCACCACCAGCCAGGCCATGCCAGCCCCGAGCATCCAGGCCGCGGCGGTGCGTGGCGGCCGCCGCCGGGCGGTGCGGACGAACGGCACCAGGGCCACAGCCAGCCCGGCGGCATAGGCGACCAGCCCGGCCAGCGCCACGAGCCGCTGCTGGAAGGCCAGCCCGGCCGCGGCCACAGCCACCCCGGCCGCCAGCGGCGGCAGCGACCTGCGCACGGCCGCCTCCAGTCCCGGGACCAGATGGGTCCGCAGCACCGTCGGCCACAGCGTGAACTGGGTACCGACCACGGCCAGCCCGACCCACCCGAGGACGTTGAGGTGCACGTGGGCCAGGCGCAGGGCCACATAGGCGTCGGCCGAGCCGGCCACCCCGCCGGCCAGCCACAGCCCCAGCCCCATGCCGAGGAGCAGGGCGGCGGCCGCGGCCAGGTAGAACCACACCGTCCCCGACAGCCGGGCCGGCAGGGCCCGGGCGATCCGGGAGGCAAGGGTGAGGGCGTGGGCCAGCACCACCACCCCGGCCAGGGCGGCGCCGGCCGCGGCCAGGCCGGTCCGGCCGGTCGGGATCCCGGCGAGGGTGGCCACGATCCCGAGATTGAGGGCCAGCGCCCGGAGGGTGGCCGCCCGCTCGGCCACCGGGGCGGTCCGCAGCAGGGCGGCCGCGAAGTACTCGCTCCAGACGACGACGGCGTTGGTGACGGCCCCCAGCAGCACCAGGTGCAGGGCCAGCCACCTTCCCCCGGCGACCCGGTCCCCGATGACCAGGACGACCCCGCCGGCGGCCAGGTAGCCGAGCACGAACCCGGCCACCAGCAGATGGCGCCGGGCCCGCCGCGGCGCCCGACCAGGTCGGGCGGTCAGCCCCAGGGCGCCTCCTCCATGGTCGGGCACAGCCACCCGGAGCGTAGCCGG
>DASZON010000251.1:0-10807 GCA_035550755.1 Actinomycetota bacterium
CCGTACAGCAGGATGCCCTTGGGCGGCTTGAGCTGGTGCTCGGCGAACAGGTCGGCGTGCAGGAACGGCAGCTCGACGGCGTCGCGGATCTGCTCGATCTGCTCGCCGAGGCCGCCGATGTCCTGGTAGGAGATGTCGGGCACCTCCTCGAGGATCAGCTCCTCGACCTCGGGCTTGGGCAGGTGCTCGAGCACGAACCCCGAGCGCGTGTCCAGCAGCAGCGTGTCCCCGGCGCGCAGGGTGCGGTTGCGCAGCGGCTCCCCGATCTGCACCACCCGCTCCTCGTCGGCGTTGCCGATCACCAGGGCCCGGTCGGGCCCGAGCATCTCCTTGAGCTGCACGACCTCGCCCTGGACCTCGAAGGCGCAGGCCTCGACCACGTTCAGGGCCTCGTTGAGCATCAGCTCCTGGCCGTGCTGGAGCGACTTGGGGTCGATGTCGGGGTGGACGTTGACCCGCAGCTTGCGGCCGCCGGTGGAGATGTTGATGGTGCCGTCCTCGTTGACGCTCACGAACGACCCGAAGCCGGACGGCGGCGCGGTCAGCTTCTCGACCTCCTCCTTGAGGGCGATGATCTGCTCCCTGGCCTCCCGGAGGGTGGCCGCCAGGCGTTCGTTCTGGGACAGCGCCTGGGCGAGCTGGCCCTTGGTCTCGAGCAGGCGTTCCTCGAGCACCCTGACCTGGCGGGGCGAGTCCTGCAGGCGGCGGCGGAGCAAGGCCGTCTCCTCCTCGAGGAACTGGATCTGCCGCTGGAGCTCGCTGGGCTCAGGCGCCTCCTCGGGTGTGGGGTCGGGGTCGCGCCGGGACCGAGACTGCCGGGAGCGGTCGGCGTCCTTCACGTGAGTCCCCCCTTCGGCGGTGGTGGAGGCTACCGATGGATGGCTAGGTAGACTTGCCTAAACCCTATCGGCTCTTCCGATAGCGCGCTTGTGACCAGATCTGGGAGTAGCCCGCAGGAAGGTGCCGGGCCGGCGTCGGAGTCGGAGTCGGGAACGGTTCCGGGGGACACGGGTCTGGTCCCCCATGCTACCGGCGCCCTCCCCCGAACGCGACGACCGGGCCGCGCCGGTTGGCGGCGGCCCGGTCTGGGATCGGCAGGTCGTCAGGCGTCCTTGATGGCGTCCTTCACCTTCTCGCCGGCGTTCTTGAGGTCGGCCTTGGCCTGGTCGGCGCGACCCTGCGCCTCCAGCTCCTCGTCGTCGGTGGCCCGGCCGATGGTCTCCTTGGCCTTGCCCTTCATGTCCTCGCCCTGGTTGCGAAGCTTGTCGTCGGTGCCCATGTGCGGCATCACCTCCAGCGCGTGGCCTGCCCCCTGATCGGCCGCCGCAAACTGGTCAGGGGGCCCGGCCCGGCGACGGCCAGGAGCCCTCGATCCGGCGGGCCGAGACCAGGAAGCCGGTGTGGCCGACCATGCGGTGCTCGGGGCGGACGGCCAGGCCGTCGACGTGCCAGGGCCGGAAGATGGCTTCGGAGGTCTCCACCAGCCCGAAGCCGCCCGACCCCTCCAGGGCCTCGACCAGCCGCATGACCTGGGGCACGGTGGCCACGAAGCAGACCAGCACCCCGCCAGGGGCCATGGCGGCGGCGGCGCCGGGGACGACCAGCCAGGGCTCCAGCAGGTCGAGCAGCACCCGGTCCACCGCGCCGACGGCGCCGATGCCCTCGACCACGTCGCCCTCGTGGAGGTGGTAGCCGTCGGGGGCCTTGCCGAACCAGCGCTCGACGTTGCCACGGGCCCCCTCGGCGAAGTCGGGGCGGCGCTCGAAGGAGTGCAGCCGCCCCCCGGGGGCGAGCGCCTGGAGCAGGGCGATCGACAGCGCGCCGGAGCCGGCGCCGGCCTCGGCCACGGTCATCCCCGGCTGGACGTCGGCCGCCATCACCATCAGGGCCAGCACCTTGGGGTAGATGACCTGGGCGCCGCGGGGCATCTTGACCACCCAGTCGGCCAGGGTGGGCCGCAGCACCAGCAGCTTCTGGCCGAGGTCGGTGCGGGCCACCGTCCCCTCGGCCGAGCCGATGAGCTGGTCGTGGGGCAGGCGGCCCCGGTGGGTGTGGAAGGTCGCCCCCTGCTCCAGGGTGATCAGGTAGCGGCGCCCCTTGGTGTCCTGGAGCAGCACCCGCTCCCCCGCCTCCAATGGTCTGACCGGGGAACCCCGAGGGGGTTCCCCGGACCCCTCCAGGGGCTTCACCCGGTCACCAGGGGCAGGGGCTTGACCAGGCGGGCCTTGGAGCGGCAGAAGGCGCAGACCGGCTCGGCGGCGGGGTCCTCGGGGGCCTGGGTGGTCATGCCGCAGCGGGCGCACTCGGCCAGCTCGGCCACGTCGGCCACCTTGAACAGCTCGGCGGCCCGGTCCAGGTAGCCGAACAGGAAGCTGTGCTTGGTGCCCGGGACCGCCTCCTCCATCTGGTTGAGGGTCTCCTTGTGGCGCATCTGGGTGTTGCCGGCGACCAGCGGGCACTCCTCGACCACGTAGTCGATCCCCTTGAGCACGCAGTAGGCGGCGGTCTCGCGCTCGGCCACCCGGTACAGCGGCTTGACCTTCTTGACCAGGCCGGGGCGGGTCGCCTCGAGCACCGGGAACTGGCGGGCCATGGCCCCGGTCTCCCAGCGCAGGGTGTTGGCGAACAGCACCGCGGCCTCGTCGTCCAGGTTGTGGCCGGTGCAGACGACGTCGTAGCCGCCGTCGAGGGCGGCCTTGTTGAACACGTAGCGCTTGGACAGCCCGCACACCCCGCAGGAGGAGCGGCCGCCGGCGCCGGCCGCCTCGGGGATGGTGTAGCCGTGCTCGGCGGCCAGGTCGTGGACCACCAGCCGGGCGCCGCGCTCGGCCGCGAAGGACTGGCAGACGGCCTTGGAGCGCTCGGAGTAGGCGCCGATGCCCAGGCTCAGGTAGAGGCCGTCGGCGTGGTGGCCGAGCTCCAGCAGCAGGTCCCAGAGGGCCAGGGAGTCCTTGCCCCCGGACACCGCCACCAGCACCCGGTCGGTGTGGCCGAGCATCCGGTACTTGGCGATCGCCCGGGTGACCTGCTGGCCGACGTAGTGCAGGAAGCAGTCGCGGCAGAAGGCGGCGTTGTGGCGCCGCACCTCCATCACCGCCTGGCCGCGGCAGCGCTTGCAGCGCAAGGCCATCGCTCAGGCACCCCCGCTGATGGCGAACCGGACCTCCACCTTGTCGCCGTCGCGGAGCTTGTCCTGGCTGGTCAGCAGGGCGCCGTCGCGGATCACGAGCACCGCCCCGGGCAGCACCTCGAGACGGGCCAGGAGGTCGGCAACGGTGCGGGCGTCGGCCACCTCGACGGTCCGGTCGGGGGGGCGCAGGCGGGCGGTCACGAGCATGACGAAAGGCTACCCGCGCTCGGCCCGCCCGGCGAGCGGCCGTTCCCGGGCGGCCGAGCGCTCACCGTCGGCGGCGGCCTGCCACAGGAACAGGCCCAGCACCATCTGGGGCAGCCAGCGCGGGGTCTGCTGCCACAGGGCGGCGGCCGCCCCGCCCAGGAACAGGGCGGCGGCCAGGGCCCGGCCCAGGAAGGCGGTGACCCGGGTGGCGAGCAGGCGCTGGCCGGTGGCCCGCCAGACCAGGGCCCGGGCGACCCGGCCGCCGTCCAGGGGGAACCCGGGCAGCAGGTTGAACCCGGCCACCACCAGGTTCCCCAGGAAGAGCAGGGCCAGCAGGTCGCCGGCCGGGCCGGCCACCCACCAGCTGGCCAGGTCGGCCAGGCCGGCCAGGACCACCGAGACCAGCGGCCCGGCCATGGCCACCAGGACCTCGGCGCCCGGGTCGGCCGGCTCGCCGGCGATCCGGGCCACCCCGCCGAACACGAACAGCCGGATCTCGGCCGTCGGCACCCCCACCGCCCTGGCGACCAGGGCGTGGGCCAGCTCGTGGACGAGCACGCTGGCGAAGAAGGCGAGGGCGAACACCCCCGACAGCCCCACCGCGGCCAGGCCGGCCACCGGTGGCGACCACAGCTCGCGGCTCAGGACGACCAGCAGGGCCAGCCCGGCGAACCACGACAGGTCAAGGCGGACCGGGAACCCGAGCAGCCGGCCCAGCCCGACCCCGCGCCGGGCCAGCCCGCCCCCCCGTCGCCAGCTCACTCCTCGAGCAGGCCGAGGCCCCGGGCCCAGGAGGTGGCGTAGGCGTCGATCGAGGCCTTCTCGGCCGCCGGGCTGACCACCAGCGGCTCCAGGCACTCCACCATCACCGCGACCTCGTCGGTCATCACCTTCTTGGCCGCGCCCTCGGCCGCCCCCGGCTGGGGGCCGTGGTGGACCCCGGCCGGGTGCAGGGTGGCCATGCCCTTGTCGATCCCCTTGCGGCTGAAGAAGTCGCCGTCGTGGTAGAAGAGCAGCTCGTCGTTGTCGATGTTGGAGTGGTAGAAGGGCACCCGCAGCGCCCCCGGCTCGGTCTCGAAGGGCCGGGGGGCGAAGGTGGCGATGTCGAACCCGCGGCACCGGAAGGTCGTGTGGACGCTCGGGGGCAGGTGGTAGCGGGGGCTGACCACCGGCCGGAAGTCGGCGACGTTCAGGCGGTACGGGGCCAGGTCGCCCTGCCAGCCGACCACGTTCAGGGGATGGTGGGGGAAGGTGAAGGTGGTCACCTCGCCCCCGCGCCGCACCCGCACCCGGAACTCGCCCCGCTCGTCGTGGGGGTCGGGCTCGGGCGTCACCAGCACCCCGGGGTCGAACAGGGCGTGGTGGCCGAGCAGCCCCTTGTCGGGCAGGACGAACTCGTCCCCGCAGATGAGCAGGAAGAAGTTGTCGGCCGTGGTGGGCACGACCCGGTGGGTGGTGCCCTTGGGCACGACCAGGTAGTCGCCGGGCCGGAAGCCAAGGGGACCGTAGTCGGTCTCCAGGGTCCCGGTGCCCCGGTGGACGAAGTAGACGACGTCGCCGTCGGCGTCGCGGACGAAGAACGGCATCGGCTCGGCCCGCCGCGACACCAGAATGGTCAGGTCCTTGTTGGACAGCACCACCAGCGGGTCGCCCTCGGGGTCGGTCTGGTCGGGCGGGGTGAGCTGGTTCCAGTCGAAGGCCCAGGGGCGCAGCGGCCCCTCGACCTTGACCCAGGCGGTCGGCGGGGCGGTCCGGTACAGGTGCGAGGCCCGACCGGTGAACGCCTGGCGGCCGTGCTCCTCCTCGACCGTGCCCTCGGGCAGGTCGACGTGGGCCTGCCGGGAGGCCGTGCCCTTGCGCTGCGGGATCATCCGCTCGCCCCCTTTGGCGACTCGACGCTCAGGTGGGCAGCGTAGCGCGCAGCGCCCTGCCCAGGGGGAGGGGCATGGCGTCGCCGGCCTCGACCCGGGCGGCGCCCAGGTGGTCGGCGAGCCGGCCGGCGGCGGCGGCGGTGGCGGCCACGGCCTCGACCGGGTCGGCGTCCGGCTCCAGGTGCAGGCCGCGCAGCAGCAGCCGCCCGGCCTGGCGGTCGTGCTTGGGGTCGACCCGGGCGACCAGCCGCCCGCCCGCCAGCACCGGCATCGTGTAGTACCCGTGGACCCGCTTGCCCGCGGGCACGTAGACCTCCAGGCGGTAGCGGAACCCGAACAGCCGCTCGGTCCGCTCCCGCGACCACACGAGCGAGTCGAACGGGCTCAGCAGCACCGCCGGGTGGGCGACCCGGCGTGGCACCCGGGTCCCGGGAAGCAGGTAGGCGGGCCGGTCCCAGCCCTGGACGGCCACCTCCTGGAGCAGCCCGGACCCGACGGCCTCGGCCAGGGCGGCCTTGGCGTCGGCGGTCCGGAGCCGGTAGTAGTCGGCCAGGTCGGCGGCGGTGCCGACCCCGAGGTGGGCGGCGGCCAGCAGGGTCAGCTCGAGGGCGGCCTCGGCGGCGGTCGGCTCGGCGGTGTCGACCCCCGGGGGCAGGACCCGCTCGGCCAGGTCGTAGCGGCGCTCGAAGTTGACCCGGTCGTGGACCAGCAGGGTGCCGCAGTCGAACAGGTCCTCGAGCACGTGCTTGGCCGGAGCCCAGTCCCACCAGCTGCCACGGCGGGGGCCGTCGGCGTCGCGGAAGGCCGAGGCGGCCAGCGGCCCCTCGGCCCGGATGCGCTCCAGCACCGGCCCGTACAGGTGCTGGTTGCGCTGGCGGACGTCGACCCACCAGCCGCGGGTCGACGCGGCCAGGCGCCGCATCCGGGGCAGGCACAGCCGGAACCGGTCGATGGGCAGGAACGAGGCGGCATGGCCCCAGTACTCGAAGCCGGCCCGGCGCCGGTACACCAGCCGGTCGAAGGCGGTCCGGTCGTGGGGGCCGGCCCGGGCGGCCAGGACCAGCTCGTGGCTGCGGGCGACCACGTTGATGGAGTCGATCTGGATGGCTCCGAGCCGTTCCAGGGTGGCCCGGAGACGGGCCGGCCCGGCCCGGCCCGCCGGGGCGGGGGCGGCCAGGCCCTGGGCGGCCAGGGCGACCCGCCGGGCCTGGTCGGAGGTGAGGGCGTCGGGCATGGGCGCCCCACCCTAGCCGATCGTTCCGACAGCCTGGTGAGTGGGGGCCGTTCGCGTGGTACCCACCTTGCGGCACGGAGGAGGAGATGGCCACCGACGACACGTTCTCCCGCGAGCTGCGCAGCGCCCGCGACCGGATCGCCGAGCTGCAGCGGCGCTCGGACGGTGCCCGGCCGGGCCCCGGGCTGCTGCCCGAGCTCCTGGCCGAGCTGGACGTGGCCCTTGAGGAGCTGGCGGTGACCGGCGAGGAGCTGCGGTCCCGGAGCGACGAGCTGGCGACCGCCCGCCGGGCGCTGGAGGTCGAGCGCCGGCGCTACCGGGAGCTGTTCGAGTCGGCGCCGGTCGCCTACCTGGTCACCGACCCGATGGGCCGGGTCCAGGAGGCCAACCGGGCGGCGGCGGCCCTGCTCGGGGTCGAGCAGCGGTTCCTGCACGGCAAGCCGCTGGCCGCCTATGTGGCCAGTGGCGACCGCTGGGCCCTCCGCTCGACCCTCAGCCGCCTCGACCAGGGCGACGAGGAGCGGGTCACGGACCGCCCGCTGCGGTTCCGGCGCCGCGGGGGCGAGGTCGTCCGGGTGGCCGCCACCGTCGAGCCGGTGCGCGGCCCCGCCGAGCTGGTCACCCTGCGCTGGGTGCTGCGGTCGCTGGAACCGCCCGAGGCCGGGGCGGGGCCGCACCTGGCGCTCGGGGCCGAGCTGGCGGTGGCCCAGGACGACGCCCGCCGGCGCCACCTGGCCGCCCTCGAGGGCCTGGACCCGGCGGCCGACCTCGACGGCACCCTGCAGCTCCTGATGGACTCGGGCGTGTCCCTGCTCGGCGTGGACGGGGTCGGCCTGATGCTGGCCGGCAGCGGCGGCCGGCTGTGCGTGGCCGGCGGGTCGGACGAGGGCACCCTCGGGTTCCTGCGGGCCCAGGAGCATGTCGTCAAGGGCCCGTGCCTGCACGCCTACCTGCTCGAGCGGCCGGTCCTGGCCGCCGACCAGCCCCAGGACCCGCGCTGGCCGCAGCTGGCCGAGGCAGCGACCATCCACCGGATCGGGGCGGCGATGGCCGTCCCCATCGGCCTGTACGGCGGGCCGGTGGGCGCGTTGCTGGTCACCTGCGCCCGGCCGCGGCGCGGGTGGGGCGACGGCGACACCGCGGCCGCCAGCGCCTACGCCTCGGTGCTGGCCGCCCTGCTCGAGCTGGCCGCCGAGGCCCAGCGCAGCAGCGCGCTGTAACGCCGGCTCCAGGAGCGGCTGCGCCGCCGCGACCCCGCCGGCGAGTGCGACACCGGACCGGGGCCCGACTTCGGGTAAGGTCCCGCCATGGACCCCATGCCGGTGGTGGCCGGCGAGGCCCACCGCGGCCACGACCCGCCCCACGAGGTCAACTACGGCGAGGTCGTGCGGCCGCCCTACGAGCGGCCGGAGCGGGCCGACCGGCTCCGGGACGCCCTGGCCGCGGCCGGGCACCCGCTGGTCGCCCCGGTCCCCCACGGCCCCGGCCCGGTCCTGGCCGTGCACGAGCCGGCCCTGGTCGGGTTCCTCGAGGGGGCGTGGCCGGCGTGGCGGGCCGCCGGCGGCCCCGAGGTCCTGATCCCCGACACCTTCGCCATCGGCCGCCTGGCCAGGGGCGGCGGCCGCGACCCGGCCGGCGGGACCGGCCGGCCCGGATGGTTCTGCTTCGACACCGCCACCCCCCTGGTCGCCGGCAGCTTCGCCGCCGCGCTGGCCGCCGCCGACGCCGCCCTGACCGCCGCCGACCTGGTCGCCGGCGGCGAGCCGGCAGCCTACGCGCTGTGCCGCCCGCCCGGCCACCACGCCGGCCCCGGCTACTACGGCGGCTTCTGCCTGCTCAACAACGCCGCCATCGCCGCCCGGCGGCTGGCCGCCCTGGGCCGGGTGGCGGTGGTGGACGTCGACTTCCACCACGGCAACGGCACCCAGGACATCTTCTGGGAGGATGCCCAGGTCCTGTACGTGTCCCTGCACGGCGACCCGGCCGGCCACTACCCCTTCTTCACCGGGGCGGCCGACGAGACCGGCGGCGGCCCCGGGGCTGGCACCACCCGCAACCTGCCCTTGCCCGACGGCACCGGCGACGACGCCTACCTGGCCGCCCTGGACGAGGCGATGGCCGCCGTCGCCGCCTTCGACCCGGCGGTCCTGGTCGTCTCGGCCGGGTTCGACACCTTCGAGGACGACCCGATCGGCGCCTTCGGGGTGACCACCGGCGGCTTCGCCCGCATCGGGGCTGCCCTGGCCGCGGCCGGCCGGCCGCTGGTGGTGGTCCAGGAGGGCGGCTACGCCGTGGAGGCCCTCGGGGCCAACGCCGTCGCCCTTATGCGAGGTATGTCTTGACAATCGCGAGCCGGGCGAGCAGGCTTGCCTCCCCATGCCTGACGGGTTTCAGGGTGCGCCAAGGTCGGCCACGTCGGCGGCCAGCCGGCGCGTCAGGGGTTCGAGTCCCCTCACCCTGACCAGCGCACCGGCCCCCGGTCAGCGGGCCGCCGGCTCCTCCTCCGGCTCCTCGACCACGATCACGATCACCCCGTGGACGCTCTTGTCGTCGCCGACCAGCGGGCTGCACGTGACCCGGCAGCGGATCGCCCGGCCGCGACGGTTGGTCGCCTGGACCACGGTCTGCTCGCTGCCGTTGTCAGGGCCGTTCATGGCCCGGCGCAGGGCCGGCCGGATCTGGTCGACGGGCAGGCCGATGTCGAGGTTGAGGAAGTGCTGGCCCTGGACCTCCTCCTGGCGGACCCCCCAGAGGTTCTCGGAGCCGTGGTTCCAGACCAGCACCCTGAGATCGGGGTCGAGCACGGCCACCGCCCCGCCGAGGCCGGCCCAGATCGACTCGAGGAAGGCGTTGAGCTGGTTGAGCTCGGTGGTGCGGATCCCGAGCTCGTCGTTGATGGTCTGCAGCTCCTCGTTGGTCGACTGCATCTCCTCGTTCATGGTCTCGAGCTCTTCGTTGGTCGACTGGAGCTCCTCGTTGGTCGTCTCCAGCTCCTCGACCGTGGACTGGAGCTCCTCGTTGGTCGTCTCGAGCTCCTCGTTGGTCGACTGCAGCTCGGCGTAGGCGTCCTCCAGCCCCTGGTTGGCGTGCTCCAGCTCCTCCTTGTAGCGGCGCGAGCGGGTCACGTCGGCGAAGCTGACGGCGGCCCCGAGCAGCAGCTGCTGCTCGTCGATCAGCGGGATGACCTGCACCTCGAGGTGGACGATGTCCCCGGCCTTGGTCGGCAGCTCGGCCTCGTACATGGGCGAGGGGCGACGCTCGACGTAGACCTGCTGGATCTTGGAGCGCAGCTCCAGGGGCAGGTAGGAGATCTCCAGGTCCTGGAACGGCCGGCCGACGTCGTCGTCGCCGAGGTTGAACAGGGTCCGGGCCCGGCGGTTGGCGACGGCCAGGCTCCCGCCGGCGTCGACCACGACCTGGGCCTCGGCGCTGGCATTGAGGGCGGCGCTGTGGATCCGCTCCTCCCGCGGGGCGATCCCGGCCAGCTGGCGCTCGCTGGTGTCGGCCAGGGCCAGCAGGCGGTCGCGCAGGGTCGCCCCCGGGACCTTGCGGAACACCCGCCGCTTGAGGTCGACCGAGGTGAACAGGTTGGCGTGGGCGAGCAGCATCTCGGCCTTGCCGAGCAGCAGGTAGCCGCCCTCGCGCAGGGCGAAGCTGAACCGGGCGAGCACGTGCGACTGGGTCTCGGAGTTGAGGTACATGAGGGTGTTGCGGCAGACCAGCAGGTCGATCCGGGAGATCGGGGCGTCCTGGATGAGGTCGTGGCGGCCGAAGATGACCGAGCGCCGCAGGTCCTTGGAGAAGACGTAGCCCTGGCCGTTGCCCTCGAAGTAGCGGGACAGCAGCTCCGGGGGGACGCCCTCGACCTGGCGGGCCGTGTAGCGGGCCTGGCGGGCCTGGTTGAGGGCCTCCTCGTCGACGTCGGTGGCATAGATCTTGACCCGCTCGCGGGTCACGTCCGGCCCCAGCGCCTCGGCGGTCATCATGGCCAGGCTGTAGGCCTCCTCGCCCGACGCGCAGCCTGCGCTCCAGATCCGGACCGGCTCCACCTCGCCCTTCACCGCGACCAGCTTGGCCAGGACCTCGCCACTCAGGAAGTCCCAGACCGGCGGGTCCCGGAAGAAGCCGGTCACGTTGATCAGGATGGTGTTGAACAGCTGGGTGAACTCCTCGGGGTCGACCTCGAGGTGGTCCAGGTAGCCCAGGTAGCTGTCGGCCCCCACGATCTGCATGCGCTTGTCGATGCGGCGGGTCAGGCTGGCCCGCTTGTAGCCGGTGAAGTCGAACCCGCGGCTGCGCTTGAGGTACTGGAGAAGTGCTTCGAACTCCGGTGACGTGTCGGTGTCGGTCAAGGCGTCCCTTCCG
>DASZON010000252.1:0-2213 GCA_035550755.1 Actinomycetota bacterium
GAGTCCTTGACCACCTGCACCAGGTCCTCGGGCGACTTCGCGAACGCCGCCTCCAGGCTGGCGTACCCGTCCAGCCTCCGGTACCGGTCGAGCTGGTGGGCGTCCCGCTCCCCCCACCGCGAGGTCAGCACCTTCACCTGCTCGGTCACCGGCCCTCACCACCCTGGGACTCGGGCTCGGGAGGGGCTTCGGGGGCGGCCCCTCCCGCGCCCGCTTCGGGCTGGGGTTCGCCGGCCTCGCGCTGTTCGGTGGACTCGGGTGGGGACGGCTCGCGGCCGATGCGCCGCTCCCCGGCCTGGCCGTCGGCTGAGGCGGACCCGGCGGCGGTGGCGAGGAGCGAGGCCGGGGGGTCGCCGAGGCCGGCCAGGCGCCAGTGGAGGGCGGCGGTGGAGGGCTCGGTGACCGAACCGTCGGCGGCGAAGGTCGGGGGCGGGACCTCGTCGCGGAGGAGGGACTCGAGCAGCTCCATGGCCTCGGAGGTGGACAGGCGCTCGTAGTTCTCGGTGTTGACCTGGACCACCGGGGCACCGTCGCAGGCGGCCAGGCACTCCACCTCCTCGACGGTGACCATGCCGCTCTGGTCGGTCCCGCCCAGGGGCACCTCCAGCCGCTCGGCGATGGCGGCCGAGATCTCCCGCGACCCGCGGAGCTGGCAGGGCAGGGTCTTGCACACCGAGACCAGGTACCTGCCCACCGGGCGGCGCCGGAACATGGTGTAGAAGGTGGCCACCGCCCCCACCTCGGCCTTGGTCAGCCCCAGCAGCTGGGCGACCTGGGCCACGCCGGCCGGCGACACGTAGCCGTCCTCCGCCTGCAGCAGGAACAGGATCGGGAGCAGGGCCGAGCGCCGCTGGGGGTAGCGGGCGATCAGCTCCTCGGCCCTGGCAAGGGTCTGGTCGGACAGGGGCACGGCGGCGGGGGGCTCCTTTACAGGCTCAGCGGTCGACGCCGCCGAGGACGGGATCGATCGAGGACATGGCGGCGATGACGTCGGCGACCAGCAGCCCGGTCGACATGGGGGTGCCGGTCTGGAGGTTCACGAACGACGGGTCGCGGACGTGGACCCGGTAGGGCAGGTTGCCGCCGTCGGAGACGACGTGGTAGCCGAGCTCGCCCCGGGGCGACTCGACCGGCACGTAGACCTCGCCCCGCGGCACCTTGATGCCCTCGGTGACCTGCTTGAAGTGGTGGATCAGGGCCTCCATGGACTCGCCCATGATGTGCTGGACGTGGGCCGGGGAGTTGCCGAGGCCGTCGGGCCCGAGGGCGAGCCGGGCCGGCCAGCCGATCTTGGGGTCGGTCGACATCACCGGCCCCCCGGGCAGGGTGTCGAGGACCTGCTCGACGATCCGCAGGCTCTCGCGCATCTCGGCCAGCCGCACCTGGTAGCGGGCGTACACGTCCGACCCGGTGGCCGTGGGCACCGAGAACTCGTACTGCTCGTAGCCGCAGTAGGGCTCGGCCTTGCGCAGGTCGTGGTCGAGGCCGGCCGCCCGCAGCATCGGCCCGGTGGTGCCCAGCCCCATCAGCTCGTCCAGGGACAGGTGGCCGATGCCCTTGGTCCGCTCCAGCCAGATGGGGTTGTTGGTCAGCAGGGTCTCGTACTCGTCGGCCTTGGAGCGCATGTCGCGGACGAAGACGCGGATCTTGTCCTCGGTGCCCTCGGGCAGGTCCTGGGAGACCCCGGCCGGCCGCACCCAGGCGTGGTTCATGCGCAGCCCGGTGACGTCCTCGAGGATGTCGAGGATCTCCTCCCGCTCCCGGAAGCCGTAGAGCATGATCGACAGCGCGCCCAGCTCCAGCCCGGTGGTGGCCAGCCAGACCAGGTGGGAGGAGATCCGGTTGAGCTCCATCATCAGGACCCGCAGGGCCTGGGCCCGCGGCGGGGCCTCGACCCCGAGCAGCTTCTCGACGGCCAGGCAGTAGGCGGTCTCGTTGAAGATCGGCGCCAGGTAGTCCATGCGGGTCACGAAGGTGACCCCCTGGACCCAGGTGCGGAACTCGATCGACTTCTCGATGCCGGTGTGCAGGTAGCCGACCACCGGCTGGAGGTTGACGACCTCCTCGCCCTTGAGCTCGACCACCAGCCGCAGGACCCCGTGGGTGGACGGGTGCTGGGGCCCCATGTTGATGATCATCATGTCGTCGTCGCCCTCGGCCGCGGCCCGGGCCGTGACCTCGGCCCAGTCGCCGCCGCCCATGGCCACCACCTG
>DASZON010000253.1:0-7606 GCA_035550755.1 Actinomycetota bacterium
TCCAGGCGGCGGTGGACCGGCGCTTCAACCGGCGCCGCCACGACGCCGGGCGGGTCATCGAGGCCTTCGGGGCCCGGCTGCGGGACCAGGTCGACCTGGACGCCCTCCACGGCGAGCTCCTGGCGGTTGTCGACCAGACCATGCAGCCGACCACGGCCTGGTTGTGGCAGCGGCCCCGGGCCACCCGCTGACCCCGCCGGTCAGTGGCGGTGGTGGTAGCGGCGGCGGGAGGCGAACAGGGCCGCCACCCCCACCAGCAGCAGGAGCACGCTCGCGCCCAGCATGGACAGGGCGGTCGAGCCGGTGAAGGCCAGCGGCGAGCGGCTGGCCGGGTCGAGGGCGGCGGTCGGGCGGGCGGCCACAGCCGGGGTCGCGGCGCCGGCCGGGCCGGTGGTCGGCGGGGCGGGCCGGCTCGACCCCTTGACCACCGGCGCCTGGGTGGTGGCGGTGGCCTGCCCGGCCACCTCGGGCGGCGAGGTCGCCGACGGCGCCGCCCCACCGGCGCGGCGGGGGAGCAGCTCCAGGAGCTGCACCTGGTCGCTCACCTCCAGATCGATGGCGTCGAGGACCCGGTCGTCGCCGGGCACGTCGGTGAAGCTCCGCTGGGCGGTGGTCCCGAGCTCGGGGACGAACGCCCGCGCCCCCGCAACCGGGGCGGCCAGGTCCACCGTGACCTGCTGGGCCGGCACGGCCAGGAGCCGGCCGGTGGCCGGGTCCCAGCCGGGCCGCTCGACCCACAGGGCCAGCCAGAAGTGGCCGTCGGCCTTCTGGAACAGCTGATGGCGGAGGTCGCCGGTGGACCCGGTGAGCCGGAAGCGCAGCCGGTCCGGCTGGACCGGTCGCTGGCGGTCGTCCAGCAGGGCGAGCAGCCGGGCCACGGCGGTGTAGGCCGGGGTGGGGGCGCCGCCGGCGTCCAGGAGGCCGGGGCCGGTGTCGCCGCCGCCGGCGCCCGGAAGGTAGGTCCGGACGGCCCGGCCGGCGTTGGCCAGCAGCAGCCGCTGGAGGTAGCGGGCCGCGACCGCGTCCGGGAGCCCGGTGCCGAGGTCGACCTCGGTGACCTGGACGGCGCCGTCGCCCGAGCCGAGCTTGTCGGCGGCGCAGCCGGGGCAGCGGCCCCCCAGCTCCAGCCGGATGGCCTGGTAGTCGACGCCGGCGCCGCTGCCCAGCACGGCCACCCCTGGCAGCTCGGGATGGCCACGGACGGCCCGGCGCAGCGGCGCGGCCGCCTCGCCGGCCGGGGCCTCGACGGCGGCCACGGCGGCGCCGAGGGACGCGGCCACCTCGGCCACCGCCTCGGGATCGGCGCCGGTCCCGGCGACCAGGTCGACGCCGAGGCCGGCCCCGGCCAGGGCCCGCAGGCCGGCCAGGGCGGGGTCGTCGGGGGTGGCGGCCGCCGGCCCCCGGACGTGGCGGATCCCGGCCGCCGCCAGCCGCTCGGCCAGGGCCCAGCCGGCGTCGGCGCCACCGGCGCCGACGTTGACCCCGACGCTGTCGGCGAACGCCCCGGCGGCCATCGCCGGCTGCCCGCCGGCCGCCCGGGCGGCGGCGGCGCCCGCGGTCCCGGTCCCCAGGCATGCCAGCAACACCAGCACCATGCCGGCCAACAGGGGACGCAACCGAGGCAATCGATCCTCCGAGGCAGGCGGGGGGACGCGCCGCATCGGCGCCGCATGCCCCCCTATCGTGAGCACAACGGATCGGTTCAAGCAAGCACGCCAACCTGGACATGACCGGTGGCCGGGCCGGCAGGCCGGTGACCTGCGAGGACCCCGGCAGTGCCGGCGGCGGCGAGGCACCCGCCGGGCGGGCGGGACCGGCTAGGCTGGGGCCGTCCTGCCGGCCGTCCGGGGGCTAGGCTTGAGCCCCCAGACCCCTGGCCCCGACCCGGAGGCGGCCGCCGCCTTGCCCAACCCCGGTCCGTCGCGATGGCAGTTCCCCGACCCGGCCACCGCCGGGGAGGACGGGCTGGTCGGGATCGGGGCCGACCTGGAGCCGGCCACCCTGGTCGACGCCTACCGGCGGGGGATCTTTCCCTGGCCGCACCCGGGGGCGCCGCTGCCCTGGTTCTCGCCGGACCCGCGCGGGGTCATCCCCCTGGACGGCCTGGTGGTGTCGCGCTCGCTGCGGGCCCGGCTGCGCCGCTCCGGCTGGGAGACGACCGTGGACCGGGCCTTCGCCGCCGTGCTCGCCGGCTGCGCCGACCGCCCCGGCAACGGCCGCGGGCGGTCCCGGCCCCGCCCATCCGAGGGCGACGGCGGGACCTGGATCACCCCGCCGATGCGGGCCGCCTACCAGCGCCTGCACGACCTAGGGCACGCCCACAGCCTGGAGGTGTGGGATGGCGGCGAGCTGGTCGGGGGGCTCTACGGGGTCGGGGTCGGCGCGGTGTTCACCGGCGAGTCCATGTTCCACCTGGCCAGCGACGCCTCCAAGGTCGCCCTGGTCGACCTGGTGGCCCGCCTGGGCGAGGCCGGCGGCCGGCTCATCGACGTCCAGATGGTCACCCCGCACCTGGCCAGCCTCGGCGCCCGCGACCTCCCCCGGGCCGGGTTCCTGGCCCTCCTCGAGAAGGTCCGCGACCAGCCGGTCCGGCTGGCCGCCGACCGCCTCCCGGTCGCCCGCCTCGGTTAGGATCGTCGGTATGGACCAGGACGTGCTGGCGGCGGTGGAGGCGGCCCGGCGGGACGGGCGGACGGTGGTGCTCGGGACCACCGTGCGGACCGAGGGCGACCCGCCGTCGGCCCCCGGGAACCGGGCGCTGTTCGGGCCCGACGGGGCGCTGCTGGCCGGCACGATCGGCTGCAACGGGCTGGACCGCAAGGCCGGCCGGGACGGGGCCGGGCTGCTGGCCGCGGGGGAGCGGTCGGGCATGCGCGCCTACACCAGCTTCGAGGGCGAGCCCGGCGAGGGCGTGGTCGAGGTGTTCCTGGAGGCCTTCGCCGGCCGGCCCCGGCTGGTCGTCGGAGGCGCCGGCCCGGTCGCCGACGCCCTGGCGGCCATCGGCGGGATCGTGGGACTGGCCGTGCGGGCCGAGCCGCCGGGCGCGGCCGCCTTCGCCGAGGCCGCCCACGGGCTGGGCCCGGGTGACGCGGTGGTGTTCGTCGACCACGACGACCCCGACCTGGTGCCGGCCCTGACCGGCGTGCTGGGCGGCCAGGCCGGCTACGTGGGGGTGATGGGCAGCCGCCGCCACACGCCGGGGTTCGTGGCGCGGCTGCGCCAGCAGGGCGCCGACCTGCGCCGGCTGTACAGCCCGACCGGCCTGGACCTGGGCGCCCGCCGCCCGCCCGAGATCGCCCTGTCGATCCTGGCCGAGGTCATGGCCGTGACCCACGGCCGCCCCGCCGGCAGCCTGGACATCGTGGGGCGCGGCGAGCCGCCGCGGGACGGCGGGACCAGGACAGAGGAAAGCCCCGAGTAGGCCTCGGGCACAAGGCCCGTGGTTCTCCTCGGGGCCTTCCATCCCCCGAACGGCACCTCCGTCACCGACCCGCCTCGGGAGACGAGCCGGCTCACGTCCCAGTCACGGGAAGGGACCAGGGCGCAGGGCCCGGCGTGGCCGCCAGACCTACCGTTCAACGGCGACGACGGCATACGAGAGGCCACCGTGCCGTCGTTCCGGACTCTGCCAGACCGTCCGGTTCTGGTCAATCCCCAGTTTGTTCTGCTTTTCCCGATCTGGCCTACGTGCAGGACGACCTGCCGTACGTCAGGTACGTACAACAGATCAGCAGCTCGGATCTTGCCCGGCAGCGGGCGATCCAGGAGCATCCGCCAGAGCGCCGGTGCCGTCCGGGGTGACCGGTGCAGGTCAGAGGGGGTCCCGTCTTGGCACAGTCCTCGAAGCCACGGCACCGGTTCCGCCGGGTCGTGCTGGCGGCCCTGGTCGCCGTCCTGGCGGCGACCAGCTACGCGGTCCCCTCCCCGGCCGGCGCCACCACCGCGCCGTCGGCGTCGGGCACCGGCTCGGCGGCCGTCCCCAAGCTCCACTGGGGCAGCTGCGCCGCCGAGGGCGAGGGCCTCGAGGCGTTCCAGTGCGCCACCGCGGTGGTGCCCCTTGACTACGACAGGCCCAAGGGCAGGCAGATCACCCTCGCCCTGGCCCGGCTCCCGGCCAGCGACCCCAGCCACAAGATCGGCTCGCTGTTCCTCAACCCCGGCGGGCCCGGCGGCTCCGGGGTCGACTTCCTGTTCGGCGCCGGCCCCTTCCTCTACTCCGACCAGGTCAGGGCCCGCTTCGACCTGGTCGGCTTCGACCCCCGAGGCATCATCCGCAGCACCCCGCTGCGCTGCTTCGACTCCCTGGAGGAGGCCGAGGCCGCCTTCTACCCGTTCCAGTTCCCGGTGACCCGGGCTGAGGAGCGCGTCTGGGTCCAGACCGACCGGGGCATCGCCCACGCCTGCGCCGAGCGCGGCGGCCCGATCCTCAACCACATGTCGACCGCCAACGTGGCCCGCGACCTGGACCTGCTGCGCCGGGCGGTCGGCGACCGCAAGCTCACCTACGCCGGCTACTCCTACGGCACCTACCTGGGCTCGACCTACGCCAACCTGTTCCCGACCAAGGTCAGGGCCCTGGTCGTGGACGGCGTGCTCGACCCGGTGGCCTGGTCCACCGGCCGCGGCGACCAGGCCCGCACCCTGCCGTTCTCGACCCGCCTGCGCAGCGCCAAGGGCGCGGACGCGACCCTGCAGGAGTTCCTGCGCCTGTGCGACGCCGGCGGCCCCAACTGCGCCTTCTCCCAGGGCGATCCCAAGCGGCGCTTCGACCGGCTGGCCAAGCGCCTGCTGCGCGAGCCGGTCGAGTTCACCGACCCCGAGACCGGTGAGCTGATCCTGGTCACCTACAACGAGCTGATCGGCGCCACCCTCAGCGTGCTGTACGACCCGGCCGTCTGGCCGCTGTGGGCCGAGATCCTCCAGCAGCTCGACGAGCTCACCAGCCCCGCGTCGGCCGCGGCCGACCTGCGGGCCCTGAGGGCTCGGCTCGGGGTGACGTTCCAGCAGGAGGACTACCCCAACTTCGTCGAGGGCTTCCCCGGGGTCGCCTGCTCCGAGACCCACAACCCGTCCAACGTCGGCGCCTGGGCGCGGGCCGCCCGGGCCCAGGACCGCCAGTTCCCCTACTTCGGCCGGCCCTGGACCTGGACCACCAGCATCTGCCAGCCGTGGCCGGGCTGGGACGACGACCACTTCGACGGCCCCTGGACCCACCCCACCGCCAACCCGGTGCTGGTCGTGGGCAACGTGTTCGACCCGGCCACCCGTTACCAGGGGGCGGTCACCGTCAGCCGGCTGCAGCCCAACTCGCGGCTGCTCACCCTGGCCGGCTGGGGTCACACCTCGCTGTTCGCCTCGGCGTGCATCGACGCCCACGTGAGCACCTATCTGCTCACCAGCCGGGTCCCGCCCAAGGGCACGGTCTGCCAGCCGGACGTGGTGCCGTTCGCACAGCCGGCCGCCGCCCAGGCCCTGCGGGCCGGCGGGGCCAGCAAGGCCGCCCTGATCCCGCCCATGCTGCGGAGGATGCTGACCGGCTGAGCGACCCGACCCCGGCGACCCTGTCCCGCACCGGGCGTAGGCTGGCCACATGCCACGCCCGGTGAGGGACGGGCCGCTGCGGGTCGGCGACCGGACCGTCCAGATCTCCAGCGTCGCCAAGCCGTTCTTCTCCGCGGCCGGCCTGACCAAGGGCGACCTGGTCGCCTACTACCGGGACGTGGCCGAGGTCATGCTCCCGCACCTTCGCGGCCGGCCGCTCAACCTGCAGCGGTTCCCCAACGGGGTCAACGCCAAGGG
This sequence comes from Actinomycetota bacterium, assembly GCA_035550755.1. GTDB lineage: Bacteria > Actinomycetota > CALGFH01 > CALGFH01 > CALGFH01 > CALGFH01. Next base: position 5,800 of record DASZON010000253.1, read on the forward strand.
GTTCTGGCAGCAGGGCGTCGGCGACCACTTCCCCGACTGGATCCCGACCGTGACCGTGGAGCGCCGGGGCCGCGGCGGGACCGTCGACCACGTCGTCTGCGACCAGCCGGCGACCATCGTCTACCTGGCCAACCTGGCCACGGTGACCTTCCACGCCTGGACCTCGACGGTCGAGCACCTGGCCCGGCCCGACCTGGTCGTCATCGACCTCGACCCCGACCCCGACCAGGGCCTCGAGGTGGTCCGGGGGGCGGCCCGGGCGGTCAGGACGGCCGCCGGCGAGGTCGGCCTCACGCCCTTCGTCCAGACCTCGGGGTCGCGCGGCTACCACGTGGTCATGCCCCTCGTCCCCGGGCCCGACGTCGAGGTGGTCAGGGCGCTCGCGGACGAGCTGGCCGCCCTGGTCGCCGCCCGCGACCCCGGCCGGCTCAGCGTCGAGTGGCGCAAGGCCAAGCGGGACGGGCGGCTGCTGCTGGACACGGCCCGCAACGGCTACGCCCAGACGCTCGTCGCCCCCTACTCGGTCCGGCCCCGGCCCGACGCCCCGGTGGCGACCCCGATCGACTGGTCGGAGCTGGGCCGGGCCGAGCCCCGTGGCTGGACCGTGGCCAACCTGCGCCGCCGACTGGCCCGCAAGCCCGACCCGTGGGCGGGCATGGCCGCCTCGGCCGTCTCCTTCGACCCGGTCCGGGCACGGCTGGACGAGCTGCTGGCCGAGGCCGGCGCCGGCGACCGGTCCTAGCCGTCGCGCAGCCGCCGGTAGCGGCGGATCAGGGTGTTGGTCGAGCTGTCGTGGTCGAGGTCGTCGCCGGCGCCCGGGGCCAGCTCGGCGCCGATCCGGGTGGCCAGGACCTTGCCCAGCTCCACGCCCCACTGGTCGAAGGAGTTGATGTCCCAGATCGTGCCCTGGGTGAACACCTTGTGCTCGTACAGGGCGGTGAGCTGTCCCAGTACCGACGGGCTGAGCTCGGGGGCGAGGATGGTGCTGGTGGGCCGGTTGCCGGGGAAGGTCCGGTGGGGGGCGAGGTCGGGGGCGACCCCCTCGGCCTCGACCTCCTCGCGGCGCTTGCCGAACGCCAGGGCCTCGGTCTGGGCAAGGAAGTTGGCCATGAGCAGGTCCTGGTGGTCGCCGACGACCTCGGCGGGCCGGGCGAAGCCGAGGAAGTCGCAGGGGATCAGCCGCGTCCCCTGGTGGATGAGCTGGTAGAAGGCGTGCTGGCCGTTGGTGCCCGGCTCGCCCCAGACCACCGGCCCGGTCGGGTAGGTCACCTGCCCGCCGTCCAGGGTGACCGACTTGCCGTTGGACTCCATGTCGAGCTGCTGGAGGTAGGCCGGGAACCGCCTGAGATACTGGCTGTAGGGCAGCACGGCGTGGGTCTCGGCCCCGAAGAAGTCGATGTACCAGACCCCGAGCAGCCCCAGCAGCACCGGCAGGTTGCGGTCGAACGGGGCCGTGCGGAAATGCTCGTCCATCTGGTGGAAGCCGGCCAGCAGCTCGTCGTAGCGGTCGGGCCCGATGGCCACCATCAGCGACAGCCCGATGGCCGACGGGTAGGAGTAGCGGCCCCCGACCCAGTCCCAGAACCCGAACATGTTGGCGGTGTCGATGCCGAACTCGGCCACCTGCTCGGCGTTGGTGGACACGGCCACGAAGTGGCGGGACACCGCCGCCTCGTCGCCGAGGGCGTCCAGCAGCCAGGCCCGGGCGGTGCGGGCGTTGGTCAGGGTCTCGATGGTGGTGAAGGTCTTGGAGCAGACGATGAACAGGGTCTCGGCCGGGTCCAGGTCGCGGGTCGCCTCGGCGATG
>DASZON010000254.1:0-4075 GCA_035550755.1 Actinomycetota bacterium
GATGAAGGTCAGGCTCACCTCGGCCGCGGCCCGGTCGTCGTACCGGCGGTCGAAGCCGCGCTCGCCGAGGTCGTCCTCGGCGTAGGTGAACAGGTCCATCACGCCCGGCTCGGGCAGCTGGTCGTCCGGGTCGGGCAGGTCCGCTTCGCCGTGGTACCGCTCGGGAGGCCGGGGCGACCAGAACGGCCGGCGGCGGGCCCGGCGGCGGCGCACGAACCAGACGTGGCCGTCCGGCGTCAGCACCCGCCGCTCCCCCCACCTCCGCCGCCGCACGTCCAGCTCCTTCCGGCCGCCCCGTGGCCTCAAGTGTGGCGCAGGGAACGGCCGGGTGCTGTCACCTGGCGGACGTTGCCGGGGCGGGGGTTGTCAGCCCCGGGCCGGCTCGGCCACGACCTCGTTGGCGAGCACGCCGACGCCCTCGACCTCGACCTCCACCCGGTCGCCGGCGGCCAGCGGCCCGACCCCGGCCGGGGTGCCGGTGAGCAGCACGTCCCCGGGGAGCAGGGTCATCACCCGGGAAACGAAGGCCAGCAGCTCGGCCACGCCACGCTCGAGCTGGGAGGTGCGGGCCTGCTGGCGGGTCTCGCCGTTGACCAGGGTGGAGATGGCCAGGTCGCTGGAGTCCAGGTCGGTCTCGATCCAGGGGCCGAGGGGGCAGAAGGTGTCGAACCCCTTGGCGCGGGTCCACTGGCCGTCGGCGCGCTGCAGGTCGCGCGCGGTGACGTCGTTGGCGCAGGTGAAGCCGAGCACGGCCTGGATGGCGTCCTCCGGCTGGAGGCGGCGGACCAGCTTGCCGACGACCACGGCCAGCTCGCCCTCGTAGTCGACCCGGCCCACCCCGTCCGGGCGGACGATCGGGTCGCCGGTGCCGACGACCGCGGTCGAGGGCTTGAGGAACAGGACCGGCTCGGAGGGGACCTCGTTGCCGAGCTCCCGGGCGTGCTCGGCGTAGTTGCGGCCGACGGCCACCACCTTGCTGGGCAGCACCGGGGCGAGCAGCCGGACCTCGCCGGCGGGCAGCCGTTGCCCGGTGTACTCGAAGGCGCCGAAGGGGTGGGGGCTGATCGCGGCCACGGTCTCGTCCTCGTGGACGCCGAAGCCGACCTCGCCCTGGTGGCTGTAGCGGACGATGCGCACCGTCAGGCCTTGAGGAGGAGGGCCTCGAGGGTGAGGCCGGTGCCGAAGGCCAGGGCGACGATCCACTGGCCCGGCTCCACCGCGCCGCCGTGCAGCAGCTGCTCGAGGATGAACAGGACGGTGGCCGAGGAACGGTTGCCGCCGTCGGCAAGGACCTCGCGGGCGGGAGCCGCCTGGGCGTCGCTGAGGCCGAGGCGGCGCTGGACCCGGTCGACGATCTCGGGCCCGCCCGGGTGGACGGCCCAGTGGGCGATGTCGCCGGCGGCCAGCCCGTGGGGCCGCAGGAGGTCCTCCACCAGCTGGCCGACCGCCCGCTCGACCAGGGCCGGGACCCGGGGCGAGAGCCACATGTGGAAGCCGTCGTCCTCGACCAGCCAGCCCATCCGCTGCTCGCTGCCGGGAACGGTGACCGTGGCCGACCCGGCGACGGCCGGGCCGTCGCCGTCGGGGCCGACCAGGGCGGCCGCGGCCCCGTCGCCGAACAGGGCCTGGTAGACGGCATCCTCGCGGCTGCGGGCGGGCTGCGCGTGCAGGGTGCAGAGCTCCACGCAGGTGACCAGGGCGCGGCGGCCCGAGGCGTCGGCCAGGGCGGCCGCCGTCCGCAGGGCGGGCAGGGCCGCGTAGCAGCCCATGTGGCCGATGGCCAGGCGCTGGACCCGGTCGCCGAGGTCGAGGTCGTCGACCAGGTGGACGTCGAGGCCGGGGCCGCTGTAGCCGGTGCAGGACACGGCCAGCAGGTCGCCGATCTCGGCGGCGGCGTCCGGGCCGGCCCGGTCCAGGGCCCGGCGGGCCGCTTCGGCCCCGAGCCGGCGGGCGGCCGGGACGAACTCCCGCATCCGGTCGGCGGTGGTCCGGGGCCGCCCGTACCAGCCGGGGTCGACCACCGAGGCCCGCCGCTCCACCCCCGAGGCGGCGAACACCTCGGCCCAGGCCGGGTCCCAGCCGTCCTGGAGGGCGAAGAACGCCTCCACGATCTCGGACTGCTTGAACACATAGCGCTCGGGCATGGCGGTGCCGAGGGCCTGCAGGCGAGCGGTCATGCGGAAGCCTTTCTGGTCCGGAGGCTGTCGCCTTCGGCTGCTCGAGCCCCCGGAGACCCCTGCGTTCTGTAGTGCCCCAGATAGGAGGCGCGCCGCCCGTTGCCGGTGGCGAAGGTCGGGATGTCGATGTGGCGGGTGAGCAGCCCCCGGGCCACCACCCCGGGGCCGATCCTGGGGGCGAGGCCGGTGACCTCGACCTTGGCCAGGCCGGCCCCGACCAGCAGCCGGTCCAGCTCGGCCGGCCGGATGAACAGCCGCCAGTCGTGGGTGCCCCTCGGGACGATGCGCAGCACCTGCTCCAGCCCGAACACGGCGGTGAACCACGACCACGGGGTGCGGTTGACGGTGTCGAACAGGAAGCTGCCGCCGGGGCGGAGGACCCGGGCCAGCTCGGCCACGGCGGCCGGCAGGTCGGGCAGGTGCTCCAGGACGTCGGCGGCGACCACGGCGTCGAAGCTGGCGTCGGCGAACGGGAGCCGCTCCAGCCGCGCCTGGGCGGGGCCGAACGACCCGACCGACCGGGGCACCCCCTCGGGGTTCCCCGGACCCCTCCGCGGGGTGGCCCGGCGGGCCACCCCGAGGCTGCCGAGGGAGCGGTCGACCCCGACGACCTCGGCCCCGGCCCCGGCCAGCTCGCGGGCGACCAGCCCGCCGCCGCAACCGGCGTCCAGCACCCGCCGGCCAGCGACGTCGCCGAGCTGCTGGAGGTAGAAGCCGACCCGGGGCCGGTTGATGGCGTGGAGGATGGCCGCCGGGCCGGCCGGGTCCCACCACAGGTCGTCCATGCCCTCGTAGTACTCGTTGTCGATCGAGTAGCGCGCCGGCGGCACCGGCCGGGTCCGGTCGATGGTGAGCGCCGGCCCCCTCAAGCGGGACCACCCGGGGCGGTTCCCGCGCCGAGCTCGACCCGGCCCAGCCACTGCAGGGTGGCGTCGTGCGAGGGGGGCAGGAGCAGGCCGGCGTGGGCGTCGCGCAGCAGCCGTTCCAGCGGCCCGGTGCGCAGGTAGCCGCTGCCCCCGGCCGTCCGCAGGGCCAGGGTGCAGACCTCAAGGGCGGTCTGGCAGGTGAACAGCTTGGCCGCGGCCATGCGCCCGTAGTGGGCCACCGGGTCGGGGTCGGGCGGCCGGGCCACGGCGGCCAGCAGGTTCGCCCGGGCCGCGTTCAGCCGCATCCGCATCTCCCCCACCGCCTGCTGGACCCCGGGCAGCTCGGCCAGGCCCTGGCCGAGGCCCTCGTTGCGCCGCTTGGGCAGGCCGTCGGCCACGTGGCGGAAGGCGGCCTCGGCGGCGCCGAGGAAGATGCTGGCGAACGACGGCCACGACCAGTGGGAGCCGGACAGGAAGTTGACCGCCACCGGGAACCCCTGGGCGACCACGCACTCGGGCGGGACCTCGAGGTCGTCGATGGCCACGGCGTGGCTGCCGGTGGCCCGCATCCCCATCGCCTTCCAGTCGCCGAGCACCCGCACGCCCCGCTCGGGCCGCGGGACCAGGAACCCGATCGGCTCGCGGCCGTTCTCGGTCTCGACCGCCGCCGTCAGGAACAGGTGGGTGGCCCGGGGCCAGCCGGTGAAGAAGGTCTTGGTCCCCGACAGCCGGAAGCCGCCCCCGGGCTGGGGGGTCGCGGTGGTCGCCTGGTACCACCAGTTCCCGCCGGACTGGGGCTCGGAGAACCCGCCGGCGACGACCGCCCCGTCGGTCGCGACCTGCTTGAGGAACGGCTCCACCCGGTCCCGGAACCCCTCGGCCAGCAGCCCCACCCCGTGCAGGTGCATGTTCACCGCCAGGGCGGTCGCCGGGTTCCCCTCGGCCAGCTTGCTCTGGGCGGCGACCAGGTCGAGCGCGCCCGCCCCCCCGCCGCCGAGCTCGGCCGGCACGGTGATGGCCGTGTACCCGGCC
>DASZON010000255.1:0-4301 GCA_035550755.1 Actinomycetota bacterium
CTACGAGTGGCAGGACCAGGGCAAGGGCCAGCGCAAGCAGCCCTTCTACATCACCTCCCGCGACTTCACCCCGCTCGCCCTGGCCGGCCTGTGGGCGACCTGGCGCGACCCCGACAGCGGCGAGGAGCTGTTCACCTGCACGATCCTGACCACCTCGGCCAACGACCTGATGGAGTCGGTGCACCACCGCATGCCGGTCATCCTGGCCCCCGAGGACTGGGACAGCTGGCTCGACCCCGAGAACACCGACACCGAGGAGCTGGCCAAGCTGCTGGTCCCGGCGCCCGAGGAGATGCTGACCCTGTGGCCGGTCGACCCGGCCGTTGGCAACGTCCGCAACAACCGCCCCGAGCTCCAGGAGCCCCTGGAGGGCCACCAGCCGATCACCGCCTAGAGGTCCGGTCCCGGGGCCGAAGGCGGGAACGTAGACTCTGGCCATGCGCTACGGCCCGCCGTTCCGGTACGCCCGGCGTCCCGACGGCCGCCGGGTCGCCTACCAGGTGGTCGGGGACGGCGACCTGGACCTGGTGTTCCTGTTCGGCCTTCCCTCCCACCTGGCGCTCATGTGGGAGAACCCGGCGCTGGCGGCCTTCCTGGGCAAGCTGTCGTCGTTCTCCCGGCTGCTGCTGTACGACCGGGCTGGGAACGGCCTGTCCGACCGGGGCCCCGGCGGGTACATGTTCGAGGACGAGATGGACGACGTCCGGGCCGTCATGGCCGCCGCCGGCTCGGAGCGGGCGGCCCTGTTCGGCTGCCACGTCGGGGGCCGGCTGGCCCTGCTGCTGGCCGCGACCTACCCGGACGAGGTGTCGGCGGTGGTCACCTTCGCGTCGCACCCGGCCACCCTGCGCGACGAGGACTACCCGTGGGGTTCCTCCATCGAGGAGCACAAGCAGCTGCTGGCCATGATCCAGGCGACCTCCTCGCCGGATGAGGCGATCCAGCTCCTCGACCTGGCGGCGCCGCGGGAGGCCGCCGACCCCTCGGTCCGGCAGTGGTGGCGGACGTTCTACCTGTCGGCGGCCACCCCGGCCGAGACCTACACGGGGATCCGATCCCTCGGCCCGGTGGACATCCGTGGCCTGCTCGGCTCGGTCCAGGCGCCGGTGCTGGCGCTGCACCGGACCGGCGACCGGGTCGCCGACGTCCGGGCTAGCCGCTACCTGGCCGAGCGGATCCCCGGGGCCCGGTTCGTGGAGCTGCCCGGCGACGACAACTTCGCCTACTTCGGCGACCAGGACAGCGTCGTCGCCCTCACCCAGGAGTTCCTCACCGGGGCCGCCCCGGTGGTCGAGCCCGACCGGGTCCTGGCCACGGTCCTGTTCACCGACATCGTCGACTCGACCCGGCGCGCCGCCGACCTGGGCGACCGCCGCTGGCACCGGCTGCTGGTCGACCACCAGGAGACCGTCCGCCAGCAGCTCGGCCGGTTCCGGGGCCGCGAGGTCAAGACCACCGGGGACGGCTTCCTGGCCACCTTCGACGGGCCGGCGCGGGCGATCCGGGCGGCGGCCGCCATCCGGGACCGGGTCCGCGACCTTGGCCTCGAGATCCGGGTGGGGCTCCACACCGGCGAGGTCGAGCTGCTCGGCGACGACATCGGCGGGATCGCCGTCCACATCGCCGCCCGGGTGATGGCGGCCGCCGGCGGGGGCGAGATCGTCTGCTCGCGGACGGTGAAGGACCTGGTCGCCGGGTCCGGGTTCGCCTTCGACGACCGCGGCACCCACAGCCTCAAGGGCGTCCCCGACGCCTGGCAGCTCTATGCGGTCGAGCTGGCCGGCCGCTAGCCCGGTCGCGCCCCGGCCCGTCCGCTGGCCGGTGATGTACCAGACCTGGAGCTGGCTCAGCTTCCTGCACTGGTCGTACCCGGTGGAGGTGGTGGCGAGGCTGCTGCCGCCCGGGCTGGCCGTGCACGAGCTCGACGGGCGGGCCTGGGTCGGGCTGACCCCGTTCGTGCTCGGGGACCTGCGCACGCCGGTGGCGCCGGCGCTGCCCTGGTTCTCGTGCTTCCCCGAGACCAACGTCCGCACCTACGTGGTCGGCCCCGACGGGCGCGAGGGGCTGTGGTTCCTCTCCCTCGACGCCGCCCGGCTGGAGCCGGTGCTGGTCGCCCGCACGACCTACGCCCTGCCCTACCGGTGGGCGGCCATGACCGTGGAGCGCGACGGGCCGCTGGTCCGCTACCGCAGCCGGCGCCGCTGGCCAGGGCCGGTCCCGGCCGCCTCCTCGGTCACGGTCGAGGTCGGGGCGGCGATCCCGCCCGGCGAGCTGACCCAGTTCGACCACCACCTGACCGCCCGCTGGCAGCTCTACACCCGCATCGGGCCGGTGCTGGCCCGGGCCGGCGTCGAGCACGAGCCGTGGCCCCTGCACCGGGCGGTGGTCCGGGAGCTGGACAGCGAGCTGGTCACGGCCGGGGGGCTGCCGGCGCCCGAAGGGGAGCCGGTGGCGCACTGGTCACCCGGGGTCCGGACCCGGATCAGCGGCTGGCGCCCGCTGGGTCGGGCAGGCCGGTAAGCGAGGTCCGGGTCCAGGTGTAGTGGGGTTGGCGGGGGGCCGGGAGCGGCCGGGGGTCGGGCCCGGGCGGGCCGAGCTGGCGCAGCCGGGAGCCGGCGGGGGCGAAGGCCTCGTCCACCGCGGCCAGAGGGGCGTCCGGGCCCAGCCCGGCGGCGGCCAGCGCCCGGGCCCGGGCCTCGCCCAGGCGCCCGTCCAGCAGCTCGCGCACGATCGCCGGGAGGGTCTCGGGATCCTGGAGCAGCCAGGAGTGGGTCGCCCCGTGGACCACGACCAGCTCCCCGCCGGTGCGCCGGGCGGCGTCGCGGGCCGTGGCCATCGGCACCACCAGGTCGTAGTCGCCGTGGACGACCACCGCCGGGGTGCCGGCCGCCCCGACCCGGTCCAGCAGCGGGGCGCTGGCCGCGGCGTACAGGGCGGACAGGCCGGGCCCGAGCAGCCGCCAGGGGGCGCCGAGGTGGCCCAGCATCACCGGCACGGCCAGGCGGCTCAGCTTGGCCGCCTGCCCGAAGTCGCGGGCGAAGGGCACCGTCCCCAGGGTGTCGGCCAGCAGCATCGCCCCCAGCACCCCGACCGACGGGGGCGCGTACCCGACGAGGCGGACCAGCATGTCCCAGGGGGCGCCGACGCTGGCGTCGACCAGCAGGAGGGCCACCACCCGCTCCGGGCGGCGGGCGGCCAGCTCGGCGACCAGCCGGCCCCCGAGGGAGTGGCCGGCCAGCACGGCCCGCTCGACCTCCAGGGTGTCCAGCACCCGGCCGAGCAGGCGCCCGTACTCGTCCAGCCCCTTGCCGTCGCCGGAGATGCCGCTGCCGGCGACGTCGACCGCCACCACCCGAAAGCCGCAGGCGGCCAGCCGGCTCAGGGTCTGCACGTACAGCCTGTCCGTCAGCAGCAGGCCGCTGGCCAGCACCAGAGGCACGCCCTGGCCGCCGACAGCCACCCCGACCCGGTGCCCGCCGACGGTCAGCCGGTGCCGGGCCAGCCGCGGGTAGGCGGCCGCCCGGCGCCCGGGATCCCCGGCGGCGTCACTCCCCGGGTCGCCCGCCGGCGACGCCGCCACACCCGGCCTGTCGGTCCCGACCATCGCCCGCACCGGCTCCCCGCGTCCCCGGCAACCTTCCCGTCACCCACCGGTTACCTCAAGTATGCAAGCTCCAAGCGAACCTGCCCATCTCCGCTGCCAGCCCCTGCCGGGAGAAGCGGCCGGGCTGCTACTTTGATGGTGGCCGGGATCCGACCGGAGTGAGCGCCATGCCTGATCACGACACCCTGTCCGCGCCAGCCCTGTACCGCCGGATCGCCGGCAGCTTCGACCTCAGCACCGCCTGGCTGGAGCCCTACCGCCGCCGGGCCGTCTCCCAGCTCCGCCTCCAGCCCGGCGACGTGGTCGTCGACGTCGGCTGCGGCACCGGCATGAGCTTCGGGCCGATCCAGGCCGCCGTCGGGCCCACCGGGCGGCTGGTCGGGATCGAGCCGAGCCCGGAGATGCTGGCCGCCGCCCGGGCCAGGGTCGCCGACGCCGGCTGGGACAACGTGACCCTGCTGGACGCCGGGGCCGAGGAGGCGGTCCTGCCCGGGCCGGCCGACGCGGTCCTGTTCGCCTTCACCCACGACGTCGTCCACTCCTCCGAGGCCCTGGCCAACGTGCTGCGCCAGGTGCGGCCGGGAGGGCGGCTGGCCGCCGCCGGGCCCAAGTGGTCGTCGTTCGCCCCGCACCTCAACCCGCTGGTGTGGCAGGTGGCCCGCCAGTTCGTGACCACCTTCGACGGGTTCCGGCGGCC
>DASZON010000256.1:0-2107 GCA_035550755.1 Actinomycetota bacterium
CGGGGTCAGCCGCTCGGCGATGGCACCAACGGCCCGCCCGGCATCGGCGCCGCCGCGGTCGAGCTTGTTCACGAAGATGAGGGTCGGGATGCCGAGGCGCCGCAGGGCCCGGAACAGCACCCGGGTCTGGGCCTGCACGCCCTCGACGGCCGAGACGACCAGCACGGCGCCGTCGAGCACGCTCAGCACCCGCTCGACCTCGGCGATGAAGTCGGGGTGGCCGGGGGTGTCGATCAGGTTGATGGTGGTGTGGCCGACCACGAACGACACCACGGCCGACTTGATGGTGATGCCGCGCTGTCGTTCCAGGTCGAGGGAGTCGGTCTGGGTGCTGCCGTGGTCGACGCTGCCGATCTCGTCGATGACCCCGGCGGCGTACAGCAGCCGTTCGGTCAGGGTGGTCGTACCGGCGTCGACATGGGCCAGGATCCCGAGGTTCACGGTGTCCACGAAGCGTTCTGTCCTCGCATGCAGGGGCGAAGCCCGTCGGGGCGGACAGGAACGCGGGTGGCATCTCGGTCTCCTGGCGGTGCTCGGTCGGTGGTGGACGCCAGCAGCACACCAGACGGCCGCCCGGCCGGCAACCGAATTGCCGGGAGGTCAGCCGGGGACGCTGGTGCGCCTGCGGGACCCGAGACGGCGCCACCAGGGGTCGCCGTCCTGCCGGAGCTCCTCGCGGACCAGCGAGATGAGGTCGGCGTACAGGGTCCGGACCTCGGCCCGGTGGCCGTCGGCCTCCTTGCGGTGGACGGCCGCCTCCGCGGCGTCGCCGGCGGCGGCCGACGCCATGGCCGTCCGGTAGCGCTCCCAGGCGGTCAGCAGGGAGTCCCGCAGCGCCAGCACGGGGGTGCTGCCGAACGCCTCGACCCGGGCCTGGAACTGGCGCCACTGGTCGCCGGGCACGGCCTCGAAGGGGTCGGTCCGCCTGTCCGGCTGGGCGACGTGGGTGGCGACCCGGCCGAGGACGGCCAGGGCGTCGATATAGGTCTCGGCCCGCCGCTCGCGCACCCAGCGGTCGCGGTCGAGCCGGGCGCTGGCCCGGTAGGTGATCGCCGGCGCGGCCAGGGCGATCAGCGCGGCCAGCAGACTCACCTGGGTCGCCGTCAGCTCCACCGGCCATCCCCCCCTTCGACGCACGTCCGGCGCCGCCTGCCGGGCACCGCGGGCGAATCCAACCAAGAAGGGCGGGATCTGCACAAGTCGGCCGACCCGGATCTAGCGGGTCGGGGTCGGGGAGGGCTCGTTGCGCCAGCGGTGCCACAGGGTGGCGTACGGCCCGTCGGCGGCGACCAGGTCGGCGTGGGTGCCGAGCTCGCTGACGCGGCCGTCCTCGACCACCGCCACCCGGTCGGCGTCGGAGGCGGTGTGGAGGCGGTGGGCGATGGCGACCACGGTGCGGCCGGCCAGGACCGCCGACAGCGACCGCTCCAGGTGGCGGGCGGCCGTGGGGTCGAGCAGCGAGGTCGCCTCGTCCAGGACCAGGGTGTGGGGGTCGGCCAGCACCAGGCGGGCCAGGGCGAGCTGCTGGGCCTGGGCGGCCGACAGGGCGTGGCCGCCGGCCCCGACCACCGTGTCCAGCCCCTGGGGCAGGGCCGCGACCCAGGCCAGCGCGTCCACCGCCTCCAGGGCGGCCGCCACGGCGGGGTCGCCGGTGCCGGGGCGGGCCAGGGTCAGGTTGTCGCGCAGGGTGCCCGCGAACACGTGCTGCTCCTGGGTGACGAGGACGACGTGGCCGCGCAGCTCGTCAAGGGGCAGCTCGACAAGGCCGACCCCGCCCACCGTCACCGACCCGGTCCGGGGCGGGTTGACCCCGGCGAGCAGGCGCCCGAGGGTCGACTTGCCGGCGCCGCTGGGGCCGACCACGGCCAGCCGCTCGCCAGGGCGCAGGTCGAGGTCGACCCCGTGGAGCACGTCGCGGCCCTGGGTGTAGGCGAAGCGGACCTCGTGGGCGGCCAGGCCCTCGCCAGCGGGGCGGGCCCCGGTGGCCCGGCGGTCGGCGGGCACGTGGGCGACCCCGAGCACGCGGGCGAAGGCGGCGGCGCCGATCTGGAGGTGGTCGAGCCAGGACAGCAGGACGTCGAGGGGCTCGACGAGCTGGCGCATGTAG
>DASZON010000257.1:0-5177 GCA_035550755.1 Actinomycetota bacterium
TGCCGATGATCGACCAGACGATGTCGCCACCGCGGCCGGGGGTGTCCCGCTGGGGGCCGGAATCGCTCATGGGCGGGCGAATCTATCATCGCGAGCCTGCAGGCTTCTCGACGGGCTGCTCGTCGGTGACCACATAGGGGACCCTGGCCCGCATGGCGAAGCGGATCTCGGCCGCCAGGTAGATCACGGTCCCGGCGACCAGGGCGAGGGCGAAGGCCGCGCGGTCGAAGGCGGTCGTGTTCCGGAGCAGGAACAGCAGCAGCCCGATCACGGTCATCTTGAAGGCGAAGGTGATCACCGCCGCCGGCAGCATCAGCTCGGGCTGGACCCGGCCGGCCGCTCCCACCGCCAGCAGGGTGGCCGAGAAGAAGGCCACCGCCAGGGCGAGGCCGAAGGCGGCGCCGATCAGGCCCTTGGAGCCGGCGGCCCACCAGGCGAGGGCGAGGGCCACGGGCGCGGCGGCCGCGGTGGCCAGCGCCGCCCCGCGGGCCATGCGTGCCTCCTCGGTCATCGCGCTCGCACCTCCCGCCCTCCTCGGTTCTCACGCAGGGCGTACCCGCCGCTGGTCGCGGCGACGCCCCGGCGTGGAAGTGGACGGAGAATCTACCAGGCGCTCCGGCAAGCGCGCCAAAGCTGCGGGGAGCTTCAGCGGCCCGGAGGCGTTGCCGACACCCAGATGGTGAAACCTCGCCATCTCGCCCTCCTCCTGGCCCTGCTCGTGGCCGCCTGCGGCGGCGCCCCGAAGCCGGCCGCCACCCCGCCCCGCGACCGGCTGGTCGGCACCGCCGACGTGGAGCGCCTGCTGGTCAGCACCCAGAAGCGCAAGAGCCCGAACCTCAAGGTCGGCGCGGCCACCTGCCCCGACCAGGTGCGGCTGGCCAACGGCACCAGGTTCACCTGCACGGTCCTGATCGAGGGCACCAGCGCCCCCTATGCCGTCACCCTCCGCGACGTCGACGCGGCCAAGGCGACCGGCCGCTTCGCCCTGGCGCCGGCCAAGCCGATCATCGACGTCTCCCGGATCGTCGCCCTGATCCGCCGCGAGCTCCAGCCCACCGCCCGGGCGGCCACCGTCAGCTGCGGCACGGCCAAGGTCCGGGTGGTCGAGATCGGCGCCTCCATCGCCTGCACCATCACCCTGGGCGACGCCGCCCAGAAGGTCACGGCCAAGGTCCAGGACCTCAAGGGCACGGTGGTGGTGCGCGGCTAGGGCGTCGGGTCGAGCTCGTAGTCGAGCAGCAGCTGGTGCGTGCCGTCCCCGGCGACGGCGACGGTCGCCGTCCCCCGCAGCCCGGCAAGCTCGCCGGTCGCCGAGTCGGCGACCACGAAGCCGTCGTTGGCGAACGTCCCGTCCGCCTCGGCGACGCCACGGTGATGGACCACGAACGAACCGCGGCGGCCGTGCAGGGCCCCCTCGATGCGGTCGAAGGCGACGTAGACCGCGGAACCGCTGGCCGTCATCGCGGTCAGCAACTCGGCCGTCGCCGTGCCCTCGACGTCCCCGTGGATGGTCCGGGCGACGTGGATGCGGCCGAGCGAGACCCCGTCGCGGTCGTCGTAGGTCTCGGCGTCGTGGCGGTCGTTCACGAAGGTCGAAACAGCCTGCACGGGCAGCTCCAGTTCTCGAACGCGGACAGGTCCATTCGCTAGGACACGGGGCGGCGGCGCCAGCGGGGCGAGAGCAGGCCGAAGATGCCGCAGGCGACCACGACCAGGAAGAACGGCAGGACCCGGCGGGGGCCGGTGAAGGAGAGGGCGACCACGCTGCCGGCGAGCAGGGCGCTCCAGGCGTAGAGGATGAGCACGGCCCGGCGGTGGGAGTGGCCGATCTCCAGCAGGCGGTGGTGGAGGTGCTGCTTGTCGGCGGTCATGATGCCGGTCCCCGAGCGCATCCGGCGGCCGACGGCCAGGAGCGTGTCCAGGAACGGCAGGGCCAGGACCAGGATGGGGATGGCCACGGGGATCAGCAGGGCGAACTGGTCGCCGGCCTGGGGCTGGGTGGTGCGGCCGATGCCGGTGATGGTGGCCCCGGCCAGCAGGGTGCCGAGCAGCATCGAGCCGGTGTCGCCCATGAAGATCCGGGCCGGGTTGAAGTTGTGGGGCAGGAACCCGACGCAGACCCCGAACAGCAGGGCGCTGAACAGCGGGGCCGGAGAGTCCTCGGCGATCAGGCCGGTGGCCCCGGTGCGGTAGCTGTAGATGAAGTAGGCGCAGGAGCCGATGGCGACCAGCCCTGCGGCCAGGCCGTCGAGGCCGTCGACCAGGTTGACGGCGTTGACGAAGACGATCACCAACAGGACGGTGAAGGGGACGCCGAGCTCGGGGGCGAGGCTGATGACGCCCTCGGTGACCGGGCCGATCGAGGGCAGCCAGAAGAACAGCACCTGGACACCGCCGAAGGTCATGGTGGTGGCGGCCACGATCTGGCCGGCCAGCTTGACCGGGGCCGACAGGCCCTTGAGGTCGTCGACGATGCCGATGCCGACCATCAGCGCCGCCCCGATGGCGATGCCGGCCGCCTCGGAGGAGACGAACAGCCGCGGGAACAGCAGCGACGACAGGGCGAGCCCGCCGACGAAGCCGAAGAACAGGGCCAGCCCGCCAAGGGTGGGGGTGGCGATGGCGTGCATCTTGCGGCCGCCGGGCCGGTCGACGGCCCCGATCCGCAGGGCCACGGCCCGCACCACCGGGGTCAGGCAGTAGGTGAGCCCCGCCGCCATGACGGCGACGAGAACATAGGACCGCAGGTCGCCCACGACCTCAGCAACCTATCACGGAGGACCGGTGGTGCCGACGGGCATCGACTTGACGAGGGCGGCGATCACGGGCACGACCAGGCTGTCAAGGCGCTCGGCGCAGGCCCCGTAGGCCTCCGCCGGGTGGCCGAGGGGGTCGTCGATGTCGTCGCCGTCCTGCTCACGGCCGTGCTCGCCGGCCAGGGCGACCAGCTCGGCCGGGGAGGTGGCCAGCCAGTCCCACTGGCTGGCCACCCGGGCCAAGGTGGCCAGCAGGAAGGTCCGGCCGGCGGCGGCGCGGTCGTAGCTGAGCACGAAGGGGCGGTGCTCGGCGGCCATGCAGAGGATCAGGTCGGCCGCCCGGACCCGCCGCCGGGTCAGCTCGCGGGCGAAGTGCCGTTCCAGGTTGGCCCCGCGGGTCGCGGCGGCCAGTATCGACCGGCTGGCCGCCGGGTTGCCCTCGAGGGCATGGCTGCCGGCCGACGACACCTGGATCGGCACCCCCGGGTAGCGATCCAGCTCGCGGCGGGCCAGGGCCTCGGCGGTCGGGGACCGGCAGATGTTGCCGGTGCAGACGAACAGCACCCCGAAGGGCTCGCCGGGCTCAGGTGCCATCGTCGAACGGCTCCTCGAGGACTCGTTCCAGCTCGTCGGCACCGATGGCGCCCTCGCGCAGCAGCCGTGGCCGCTTGCCGGTGAGGTCGACGATGCTGGAGGCGGGCCCGTCGGCGGCGGGCCCGGCGTCGAAGAACACCCCGACGTGGTCGCCCAGCTGCTCGACCACGGGCGGGATCTCGCGCGGGGTCGGCAGGCCGGAGCGGTTGGCGCTGGACACGGCAAGCGGGCCGGTGCGCTGGATGAGGGCGAGGGCGAAGGTCTGCTTGGGCATGCGCACCGCCACCGTGCCCCGCGAGTCGCCCAGGTCCCAGCCGATCCCGGGGGCCTCGCGCAGGACCAGGGTGAGCGGCCCCGGCCACCAGGCGGCGATCAGCGCCTGCGCCTGGTCGGTGACCTCGTCGACCAGGCCGACGGCCTGGCGCCAGGTGTGGACCAGCACCGGCAGGGGCAGGTCGCGGCCGCGCTGCTTGGCCTGGAACAGGGCGTCCACGGCCGAGGGGTTGAAGGGGTCGCAGCCGACCCCGTAGACGGTGTCGGTGGGCAGCACGACCAGGCCGCCCCTGGCGATGATCTCGCCCCCGACCTCGAGCAGCCCCGGCCACCGTTCCTCGTCGTCGGAGACGGGGATGATCCGGGGGTCGGCCTGGCCGGTGGGGCTGGGCCCGGGGTCGGGGACGCTCATGGGCGGGTTCCTTCCACGATCCGGTCGCGGCCAACCAGGTCCTGGTGGACGGCCACCTCGGTCAGCCCGGCCTCGGTGAGCAGGGCGGCGGCCGCCCGGGCCTGGTCCTCGCCGATCTCGGCGTGGAGCCGGCCGCCGGGGGCCAGCCACCTGCTGGCCCGGCCGGCCAGGCGCCGGAACACCTCCAGGCCGTCGGCGCCGCCGTCCAGGGACAGCCGCGGCTCGTGGTCGCGGACGTCGGTGGGCAGGGTGGCGATGGCCCCGCTCGGCACATAGGGGACGTTGGCGCAGAGCACGTCCACCCGCCCGGCCAGCTCGGCCGGCAAGGGGGCGTCGAGGTCCCCGGCCAGCAGCTCGACCCGGTACCGCTCGGCGTTGAGCTTGGCCCAGGCCAGCGCCCCAGGGTCCAGCTCGGTGGCCAGCACCCGGGCCCCCGGGACCTCCTCGGCCAGGAAGCAGGCGATCGCCCCCGACCCGGTGCACAGGTCGACGGCGACCCGGGGCTCGGGTCGGGCACGCAGGAAGGCGGCGGCCCGGTCGGCCAGGGTCTCGGTCTCGGGCCGGGGCACGAACACTCCGGGCCCGACCCGCAGCTTCAGCGGCCCGAAGGGCGCCCAGCCGATCACGTACTGGAGCGGCTCCCCCGCCGCCCGCCGGGCCACCATCGCCCGCATGGCCTCGGCGACCCGATCCACCGGGGCACCCCCTTGGGGTTCCCCGGACCCCTCCCGATCCACCGGGGCACCCCCTTGGGGTTCCCCGGACCCCTCCGTCGCCTCGTCGAGCAGCCAGTCGGCCTCGGCGGCGGCCGACACGCAGCCGGCCGCGGCCAGCTCGGCCGTCGCCCAGGCGCGCAGCTCGCGCCGGCCCCGCCGGTCGCCCAGGACCGCGGTCACGCGCTCGCCTCGGCCGCGGCCAGGGCGGTCTCGGCGTCCCGGGCGGCGAGCTCGTCGATGATCCGGTCAAGGCCGCGGCCCTCCAGGACCCCGGGCAGGTCGCCCACGGACAGGCCGATGCGGTGGTCGGTGACCCGGTCCTGGGGGAAGTTGTAGGTCCGGACCCGCTCGGAGCGGTCGAGGGAGCGGACCTGGGAGCGGCGCTCGGCGGCCAGCTGGGCCTGCTGCTCGGAGATGGCCCGCTCC
>DASZON010000258.1:0-7297 GCA_035550755.1 Actinomycetota bacterium
AGTTCGATGCCGTGCTCGTCGGCCCATTCGGCCAGCTGCTTGCCGAGCTCGACGGCGGGTGGCCGCCCGGGGTGGACGACCACCCCGACCCTCTCGATCCCACTCATTGGGCCGCTCCGGGGAGGGTGGCGCCTTCCTCGAGGGCGGCCTGGAGGGCGGCCTCGTCCAGGGGGGCGGCGCCGACGTGGAGATGGAGGAACAGCTCCAGGTTGCCGGCCGGGCCGGGCAGGGGCGACGGGCAGACACCGGCCACGCCCAGGCCCAGGGAGGTCGCGGTGTCGGCGACCGCGCGGACGGCGGCGGCCCGGGCTGCCGGGTCGCGGACCACCCCGCCGCGGCCGACGGCCTCGCGCCCCGCCTCGAACTGGGGCTTGACCAGCAGCAGGAGGTCGCCGTCGGCGCGGGTCAGGCCGGCCAGGACAGCCAGGACCAGGCGCAGGGAGATGAAGGAGAGGTCGGCCACGGTCAGGTCGACCGGGCCGCCGACGCGTCCGGCGTCCAGGTTGCGGACGTTGGTGCGGTCGAGCACCACCACCCGGGCGTCCTGGCGCAGGCGCAGGTCGAGCTGGCCGTAGCCGACGTCCACGGCCACCACCTCGGCCGCCCCGGCCTGCAGCAGCACGTCGGTGAAGCCGCCGGTGGAGGCGCCGGCGTCCAGGCAGCGGCGGCCGGCCACCTCGACCCCGAGCCGCTCCAGGACGGGGGCGAGCTTGCCGCCGCCACGGCTGGCCCAGCGGCGGGCCGGGCCGGAGAGGGCGACCGGGTCGGCGGCGGAGACGAGCGTCGAGGGCTTGGCCGCGACCACCCCGGCGACCAGGACCCGGCCCTCGCGGATGGCGTCGCCGGCCGCCTCCCGGCTCGGTGCCAGTCCCCGCCGCACCAGCTCGCGGTCCAGCCGCACCCGGGTCGCCACCGGCCCTACAGCGCCTCGAGGCGCCGGAGCTCGGCGAGGAGGGCGGTGTTGACCGCCTCGAACGCGTCCGCGTGCGCCCCCGGGTCGGCCTCGTCCAGCCCGTCCAGGGCCGCCGCGATCTCCGCCGCCGGGTCGGCGGCGCCCTGATCCGGCGGGTACGGTCCAGCAGGCCCGCTCACGGCACCTCCTCCGACGGCGGACAGCACGACCAGGAACGGCCACGTCACCGCCAGTATAGGTCCGCGCCACAACCCGGCCGGTGCGCTGACTACCCGCCCGAACCCGGCTCCTCCGGCCCGGAGCCCGACCCCGTGGATGCTCCGGTGCCGCGCTTGCGGCTGGTGCCGGGCGAGGACGCCGTCGAGCGCGAGCTCGTGCCGCCGGTCCGGGTCCGGGTGGCGGGCTTGGCGGTGCCCGCCGAGGAGGCCGACCTCCTTCGGGGCGAGGGCTTGGCCGCGGCCGGAGCGGGCTCGGGGGCCGGAGGAGCCGAGGACCGGGCCGGGGCCGCCTTGGCCGAACGCTCGACCTCCTGCTCGAGCGCCCGGACCCGCTGCTGGAGGCGGGCGACCTCGTCCCGGCTGGCCATGCCGAAGACGCCGAGCTGGCGCTTGACCTCGCGCTGGACCAGGCGGGTGAGGATCTCGCGGTTCTTCTGGGTGCGTCGCATCAGGTCCTCGGCCACCCGGTTCACCTGGGCCGACTGCACCTCGCCCTGCTTGGCGAGCAGGGACGCGACCCGATCGGCCTGGGTCCGGGTCAGGTCGCTGAGGCTGGCCAGCGCCTGCAGGTACTGCTCTCTCGCGCTCGGCACCTCTCCACCTCCACCTCACATCTGGGGCCAGGATTCTGTCAGCGGGCCCGGAACCGGTCAACGAACCAGGGTTGGCGACCAGCCCGTGTGGTAGAACCGATCGGTCGGAGCAGGCGAGGAGGGCGGCAGGTGGCGACCAAGGCCGAGGTCGAGCGGCAGCTCGGGGTGCTGATGGCGCGGCTGGACGGCAACGAGGCCAGCGTCCGCTCGGCCATTCCCAGCCGCAAGGTCCTGCGCTGCCTGGTCCCCGACCTCGACGCCGCCTGGTACTCGGTGGTCGAGCATGGCCATGTCTCCCCGCCCAGCGAGCACCCACCCAACGGCCGTGCCGACATCACCCTGCGGGTCGGCTCCGACGACCTGGTCGACCTGGTCGAGGGGCGGGTCTCGTTCCTGTCCGCCTTCGGCTCGGGCAAGGTCAGGGTGGACGCCAGCATCGTCGACCTGCTGCGGCTGCGCAGCCTGCTGTAGCGCCAGATGCTCGGCCTCATCCCGATCCACGACGACAACCCGACCCGGACCCCGGCGGTCGTCAACTGGACCCTGATCGCCATCAACGTGGTGGTGTTCTTCCTCTCCCCCATCTCGCCCCTGGCCATCGGCGGCGACGCCAGCACCCCGGCGGGCTTCTGCCGCCAGCTGGCCTTCTTCCGCGAGTGGGCGGCCATCCCCGTCGAGCTGGTCCACAACGACCCGCTGGACGTGACCGCCGGCCCGCCCTCCGGTGACCGCTGCGTGGCCGTCCGGCCCGACTACCACAAGGTCCCGGCCCTGTCGGTGCTCACGGCCATGTTCCTGCACGGCGGGCTGCTGCACCTGCTGGGCAACATGCTGTTCCTGATGGTGTTCGGCAACAACGTCGAAGACCGCCTCGGCCACGTCCGCTACCTGTTGTTCTACCTGGCCTGCGGGTACATCGCGACCTACGGGTTCGCGCTCTCCAACGCGGGCAGCACCGAGACCCTGGTCGGCGCCTCGGGGGCGATCGCCGGGGTGCTCGGCGCCTACCTGGTCATGTTCCCGGGCGCCCGGGTGACCAGCCTGGTGCCGTTCCTGTTCTTCATCCCGGTGTGGCTGCCCGCCTGGGTGGTGCTCGGGTCGTGGTTCGTCCTGCAGTGGCTCTACTTCCAGGGCGCGGCCACCGCCCAGGGGGCCGGCGTCGCCTACCTGGCCCACGTCGTCGGGTTCGCGGCCGGGATCGTGCTGGTCATCCTGCTCGGTGGGCTGCGGGCCCGCCGGCCGCCACCGCCGCCGCCCACCTGGCAGTACCAGCGGCGGCCCTCTCCCTACTGAAAGTGTCCGCGATGCCCGTCTGACCACAGATGGCGCCATGTTCGAAGGGGCATCGCGGACACTTTCACTGAAGCCCGCGGGCCGGGGCCCGGTGGCCGCCGGCGTCGGTCCGGAACCCGAGCCGGGTCCAGAACGCCTCGGCGCCGCCGGCGCCGGCCGGGACGGTGACCCGGTCCAGGCCGGCGCGGCGGGCCTCGATGCAGGCGGCCAGGACAAGGCGGCTGCCGACCAGCCGGCCGCGCCGGTCCTCCTCGACCACCGGCCCGGTGAGCCGGCCGTCGCGGCCGACCGCGACCGCGCCCACCACCCCGTCGCCGTCGGCCGCGACCGCCACCGCGGCGTCGCCGTCCTCGGCGGCGCCGAGCAGCCGGGCGGCGGCGCCCCGGTCCTCGTCGCCGGCCGGGCGGACGGCCGGTCCGGGCGGGTCGAGCAGGCCGCCGACGTCGCGCAGCACGTGGTCGGGGGCGGTGGCCAGCTCGGGCAGGTCGGCCAGGCGGGTGATGCCGCTCAGGACCAGGGCGGTCGACCAGCCGAGGCGTTGCGCGCCGTCCAGGTCGGTGTCGACCCGGTCGCCCACCATCAGGTACGGGCCGGCGCCGATGGCCGCCGCGGCCTCCTCCAGCAGAGCTCGCTCCGGCTTGCCGGCGACCTCGGGCTCGACGCCGGTGGACGCCCGCAGCAGGGCCAGGGTGGCGCCGGCGCCGGGCCAGACCCCGTCGGGGGCCGGGAGGGTGGTGTCGGGGTTGCTGCCCACGAATCTGGCGCCGGCCCGGATGGCCAGGGTCGCGTCCCGGACCTTGGCATACGTCAGGTCGGGGTCGAACCCGACCGTGACCACCTCGGCGTCGCGCCAGGCGTCGACCAGCCGGGCCCCGGCCCCCTCGAGGGCCTGGCGGAGCCCGGGGCCGCCGACCACCATGACCCTGACCCCGTCGAGGCCGTCGCGGCCGCCGAGCAGGCGCACCGTCGCCTGGGCCGAGGTCAGGACCTCTGTGGCCGCCGCCTTGACACCCAGCCGGTTCAGCCGCTCCACCACCAGCTCGGGCGGCCGGTAGGAGTTGTTGGTCACGAACGCGATCCTGGTCCCGAGCCCGCGGACCTGGTCGAGCGCCCCCGGCGCGGCCGGCACGACCTGGTCGCCGAGGTAGATGACGCCGTCGAGGTCGAACACGACCCCCTGGAAGGCCTCGGCGAGCGCCCGGCCGTCAGCCACGGTGGTTGGTCTCCCTCCAGGTCGATGGTTCCAGGAGCAGCCGGTTGGCGACCGGCGGCTCCTGCTTGCTACAACACGGCCATGACCGACAACCCGAGTGCGGCGGCACCATGGTAGCCGCCGCCCCCTTCCGCGGCCTGCGCTTCGATCCTGGCGTCGTCGGCGAGCACGCCCAGGTCACCACGCCGCCCTACGACGTCATCTCGCCCGAGGCCCGCGACGCCTACCTGGCGATGAGCCCCTACAACGTGGTCCGGCTCATCCTGGCCCGGCCCGGGCCCGGCGACGGCTACCGGCACGTGGCCGACCTGCTGGCCGCCTGGCGGGCCGAGGGCGTGCTTTGCCGCGACACATCGCCATGTCTCTATGTCTATGAGGAAACCTATCAACTGAAGGGCGAGCCGCGGGTCCAGCGGGGCGTGCTGGC
The DNA here is from genome assembly GCA_035550755.1 of Actinomycetota bacterium. GTDB lineage: Bacteria > Actinomycetota > CALGFH01 > CALGFH01 > CALGFH01 > CALGFH01. Next base: position 4,658 of record DASZON010000258.1, read on the forward strand.
CAGCGTGGCCCTGGACGACACCGGGAGCTGGGTCGTGCCCCACGAGCGGACCATGGCCGCGCCCGTGGCCGACCGGCTGCGGCTGCTGGAGGCGACCGGGGTCAACCTCTCGCCGGTGTTCGGGGTCTACGCCGGAGCCGGCGGGCCGGCCTCGGTGCTGGACGACGTGACCGCGACCGACCCCGAGCTGGACGGTGTCGACGAGAACGGGATCCGGAACCGGCTGTGGGTGGTCGACGACCCGGAGCGGATCGCCGCCTGGCGCGAGCGCATGGCGGCCCAGCGGGTGCTGATCGCCGACGGCCACCACCGCTACCGGACCTCGCTCGCCTACCGCGACGCCATGCGGGCCGCCCACGGCGACCAGGCCGGTCCCTGGGACGAGCTGCTGATGTTCCTGGTCGACGCCGACCTCCACGGCCCGGCCGTGCTGGCCATCCACCGGCTGCTGGCCGACGTGGACGGTGAGACCGTTCTGGCCGAGCTGGAGGGCGACTTCGACGCCCGCCAGGCCGGCTCCCCGGCCGAGGCCGAGGAGCTGCTGGGGAGCCTCCCCGCCGACGAGGTGGCCTTCGGGCTGTACGCGGGCGGGCGGAGCTGGGTCCTGGCCGCCCGCGACCCGGCCGAGCTGGCCGCCGAGGCCGGCCGCGACCGCCGCATGCTCGACGTCGAGGTCCTCCACGGCCCGGTCCTGAGCAAGCGCCTCGGCGTCAGCGACTTCGAGGGCCGGGTCGTCTACCAGAGCGACCTGGCCGCCGCCGTCGCCGCCGTCGACGAGGGCGCCGCGGCCAGCCTGCTGATCCTCCGCCCGGCGCGGTTCGCCGCCGTGGCCGAGATCGCCGCCGGCGGCGAGACCCTCCCCCAGAAGACCACGTTCTTCTACCCCAAGCCCAGGGACGGCCTGGTGCTGCGACCGCTGGACTGAAGGAGCCGCCCCCATGAGTGTGCTCGACGCCCTACCTGAAGGGGTCACCGGGATCGACACCTGGATGGGGGGCAGCTCGGAGATCACGGCCGGGTTCCTGCTGGCCGGGGAGCGGCCGGCGCTGATCGAGACCGGGCCGGCCAAGGCGGCGGGGGCGATCGCCGCCGGGGTGGCCGAGGCCGGGCTCGATCCGGCCGACCTGGGGTGGATCGTGGTCACCCACATCCACCTCGACCACGCCGGCGGGGTCGGCGACCTGGTCCGCACGTTCCCGAACGCCACCGTGGTCGTCCACCCGGCCGGGGCCAGGCACCTGGTCGACCCGGCGCGGCTGCTGGCCAGCTCGGCCCGGGTGTACGGGCCGCTGATGGACAGCGTCTACGGCGGGCTGACCCCGGTCGAGGCGGCCCGGATCAAGGCGGCCGAGGACGGCGAGGTCCTCGACCTGGGCGGGCGGCGCCTGGAGCTGCTGCACGCCCCCGGGCACGCCAAGCACCACCTGGGGGTGTTCGAGCCCGACCTGGGGGCGCTGTTCGCCGGCGACGGGGTCGGGGTGCTGCTGCCGTCGGTCGGGGTGCTGCGGCCGGCCACGCCGCCGCCCGACTTCGACCGCGACCTGGCCGTGGCCAGCCTGCGCCGGTTCGCCGAGCGCAACCCGGCCCACCTGGTCCTGACCCACTTCGGGCCGATCACCCCGCCGGCCGACCGCCTGGCCGAGGCCGAGGACAAGCTGCTGCGCTGGTGCGAGACGGCCGAGCGGGCCGCCCACGAGCACGGCGCCGAGCTCGACCACATCGAGGCCGCCCTCCGCGAGCGCTTCGAGCAGGAGGAGGGCTACGAGGCCGCCGACCCCGAGCGGTTCGAGCTCCTCAACAGCTACGAGTCCAACGCCGCCGGCCTCCTCCGCTGGATCCAGCAACGCCAAGCCACGTCGAGCGAGGGGTAGAGGCTGGGGCCAACGGCGAGGGCGGGGCACGGGACCCGGGGGGCCGGGACTCGCCCCAGGGTTTGGGCCGCTACCCTCAGGCTGGCCGCTACCCCCAGGGGCTGGGCCGCTACGTGGAGGGGTCGAGGCGGTCCAGGCGGGTGGCGGCGTCGTGGAAGTCGGGGTCGGCCTGGACGACCCGGGTGAAGGCGGCGCGGGCCCGGGGGCGGTCGCCGGCCTGCTCGGCCAGGGTCCCTTCGGCGTAGGCGAGGCGCAGGTGGTGGTCGGCGAGCTCGGCCGGCCAGCGGGCGTGGCGGCGGATCAGGGCCACCCCGGCCGCCGGCTGGCCCAGGTCGCCGTAGGCCGAGGCGGCGACCAGGAGCAGCTCGGCCGCCGTGTCCGGGTCCATGCGCGAGCGGTTGCCGCGCTCGAAGATGGCGATCGCCCGCTCGGGGCGGCCGAGGGCCCGTTCGATGTCGGCGAGCATCGCGTCCAGGTCGCCCCGGCCGGAGATGCGCTGGGCCGCCGCCAGCTCGGTCCGGGCCGCCCGGTAGTCCCCCGCCTGGTACAGGGCGATCCCGAGCGCCTCCCGGACACTGGCCGCCCGGGGCGCCGCCCGCTTGGCCGCCCTGGCCGCCCGCACCGCCGCCTCCGGGTCGCCGTCCTCCGACAACGCGACCACCGCGTCGGCCAGCGCCCTGGCCGCGTCCGCGAACGCATGGGGCCGCGCCGTCTCCCGCAGCTCGTCCAGCGCCTCGGCCGGCAGCACCTCGCCGACCGCGGGCTCGTC
>DASZON010000259.1:0-21356 GCA_035550755.1 Actinomycetota bacterium
GGACCCTGAGCCTGGAGGAGAGCCCGGTCGGGGACGCCGACGCCACCCAGGCCATGCTGGAGGCGTTCCTGGCCGAGCTGGCCGAGGCGGGAGGGCCGGCCGCGGCCGTCAGCTTCAACCGGCTCGCCCTGACCCTCAACCCGGCGTCGCTCGAGGAGCTCACGACGCGGGTGCTGGCCATCCTCGACGACTTCGTGACCCGGGACCCCGACCCCGACGGGGAGCCCTACGGCCTGCTGTTCGGCATGCACCGCCGGCCCAGGCCGGGCAGCCCCGGCCCGGGAGGCCCCGAGGACCCCGGGGCACCCCCGGCTCAGGAGCCCGGCAGCGGCGGGGTCGTGCCCAGGTCGTAGGCGAGCAGGTCGCCGTCACGGCGGACGCCCTCGGTCGGCCGGTGGGGCTCCAGCCGGCCCCGGTGGTCGAGGTGGAGCACCTCGGCCCCGCGGACCAGCACGGCGGCGTCGGCGAGCAGGCGGCGGTGGCAGCGCCACCACAGCGTCTCCGAGCACATGGCGACCGTGGGCGCGGCCGCGGCCTCGGCCAGCAGCCGGTCGAGGGCGGCCCAGAACGGCGGGGTGCGCATGTAGTCGGCGTAGCCCCGGAAGGCGGGATGGCGCAGGGCCGTGTTGACCGACCCAGGATCGGGGCCGTCCGCTCCGCGAGGCCGGGCCTTGCGGAACCCGCCCAGCTCCGGCTCCCAGCGGTAGGCGATCCCGGCCGCGCCCAGCCAGCCGGCCATGGCCTCGCGCCCGACGTGGGGGTGACGGCGGCTGCCGGGGGCGGTGCGCACGTCGACCAGCCGCCCGGCCCCGGCCCCGTCCAGGAGCGCCACCAGCTCCTCGGCCGAGGCGGTGCCGTGCCCAAGGGTCAGCAGCCTGGTCAGGTGGCGCACCTCCGATCCACCGACGACCCCGATGCGCCCGCCCTCATCCCAGCAGCTTGTCCACCAGGATGAGGGCGTAGTAGGAGAGCGGGAAGGCCATCAGCAGCGAGTCGACCCGGCTCAGGACCCCGCCGTAGCCGAGGATGACCGTGCTGCGGACCTCGGTCCGGAAGGCCCGCTGGATGAAGCTGCCGGTGAGGTCGGCCCAGACGCTGCCGGCGGCGATCACCACCACCAGCACGACCACCCCGGCCACCGACCACTCGGGCGGGACCGCCACCCACAGCCAGCCGACCCCGACCGCCGCCCCGACGAGGTTGCCCAGCACCCCGCCCCAGGTCTTGGTCGAGTCGACCCGGGGCAGCAGCTTGCGACCCCGCAGCGCCGACCCGGCGGCGTAGGCGGCGATGTCCGACAGGGCCACGGCCACCGTGACGATCACCAGGAAGTTCCGCCCCCACGGCTCGGCCGACTTGACGAGCACGATGTAGGCCATGGGCAGGGCCACGAACACATAGCCGACCAGGGTGTCGGCGACCTGGCGGTGGGCGTCGGTGATCTGGCCGGACAGGATCGGCACCAGGGTGAGGGCGATGAAGAACCCGAACGGCAGGAAGATGAAGAAGTCCCTGGCCAGGGCGGCCACCAGCAGGCCGCCCTCGCCCAGGACGATGAGCAGGTAGGCGTAGCGGCGCTCGATGCCGGCGATGCGGGCGAACTCCGAGCAGCCCTGGACGACCACGAAGGTGGCCAGCAGGAAGGCGACGAACCCGCCGACGAACACCGCCACCACGAACAGGGGGCCGATCACGAACCAGGTCCGGGCCCGCAGGAACAGGGTGGACCGCCGCCACACCGTGAGCGAGCGGCGCTGGGACAGCACCACCGCGGCCAGGCCGACCACGATCAGCGCCAGCACGCGGAGGAGCACCGGGACGAACAGGGGGTCGGCGAAAGGGTTGCGGGGCACGGGGCGGCCTACGCCCCTTCCCAGCCCTTGACCATCGTGCGCACCCCGGCCACCCCAGCCTCGGCCTTGGCGACCAGGGCGTTGTAGTCGTCGCCGGGCGGGATCGGCTCGCCGATGCCGACCACCACCCCGCCGGGCAGAGGGATGAAGGAGCCCTTGGGCATCACCTGGTCGAGCCCGTGCAGGTACATGGGGACCACCGGGACCTGGGCGTCGACGGCGATGTAGGCGAAGCCCTTCTTGAACCCGGACGCGCCGGTGCCGCGGGTGCCGGAGGGGAAGATCAGCACCGACCAGCCCTTGCCGGCCAGGTCCTTGAGGAACTGCAGGGACTCGCGGCTGGAGCCGCCGGCGCGGACGAAGGGCACCGTGCCCAGGGCCAGGGAGGCGGCCGCGCCCTTCACCGCCGAGCTGTAGAAGTAGTCGGCGGCGGCGGCCACGACCAGGCGGCGGCGGACGCGCCCGCCCAGGGCGGCCAGGCACACCGGGGCGTCGAAGTGGCTCTGGTGGTTGGCCACGAACACCGCCGGGCCCTTGAGCTTGGAGAGGTTGCGCCTGCCGATCACGGTGAACGGCGCGATGAACTTGAGCAGGGGGACCAGGGCCCCGTACTGGATGCCGCTGCGGACCATGCGGGCCGGAGGGGTGCGGGCCCAGGAGTAGGTGGGGAAGGATCCGCGCCTGCGGGAGCCGCCGGCCTGCGCCGCCTGGCTCTGCTCCCGCTCGCTCACGTGGCCTCCTGCCCCCGGCGTCTCGATCATTCAACCAGACCGGCCCGCTGGCGGGGTGGTTACGGGCCGAGGGCCGGGCGCCCGACCGGCGGGACGAGCGCCTCGGCCCAGGCGGCAACGGCCAGCAGGTCGCGGTCGCCGCCGATCCGCCCGACCAGCGACACCCCGACCGGCAGCCCGTCCACCCTCGCGGCGGGGAGGGAGACGACCGGGCTGCCCGAGCAGTTGAACGGGCCGGGCAGGCCGGTCAGGGTGGCCTGGACGCCGACCTCGTGCCCGGCGATGGTGATGGTCCGCTGCCCGGTGGCCGGGGCGGTGCAGGGCAGGGTCGGCAGGAGCAGGGCGTCGCGGCCGGCCAGCAGGCCCTCGATCTCGGCCACGAACCGGCCCCGGTAGCGCAGCCCGGCCAGGTACTCGGCGGCCAGGGCGCTGCGGCCGATCCGGATCATGGCCAGCATGGCCCGGCTGTAGCCGTCCTCGCCGGTCTCGGTGAGCAGCCGGACGTGGACCGCGGCGGCCTCGGCGAGCACGATCGCGGCCACCGCCCCCCTGGCCGCCTTGAGGGGCAGGGCGACCTCGTCCACGGTCGCCCCGGCCGCCTCCAGCCGCCGGCAGAGGTCGTCGACCACGGCGGTGACCGCCGGGTCGACCGGCCCGAGGTCCTCCCCGACCAGCCGCCCGATCCGCGGCCGCGCGGGGGCCGGGACGGCCGGGCCGGGGTCACCGGCCAGGACCTGGTCGAGGAGGGCCACGTCGGCGACGCCGGCGGCGATCGGGCCCACGTGGTCGCACGACCACGACAGCGGCCACACCCCGGTGGCCGGGACCCGGCCCCAGGTCGGCTTCAGCCCGACCACCCCGCAGCAGGCCGACGGGATCCGGATCGACCCGGCGGTGTCGCTCCCGACCGCCCCCGCGACCATCCCGGCCGCCACCGCCGCGGCCGACCCCCCGCTCGAACCCCCGGCGATCCGCCCCGGGTCCCAGGGGTTGACCGTCCCCGGCGTCGTCACCCCGTAGGCGAACTCGTGGGTCCGGGTCTTGCCGAGGATCACCGCCCCGGCCGCCCGCAGCCGCGCCGTCACCTCGGCGTCCGCGGCGGCCAGGTTGGCGGCCAGCTTGGGCGAGCCGGCCGCCGTGACCTCCCCGGCCACGTCGACCAGGTCCTTGACCGCCACCGGCACCCCGTGCAGCGGCCCGAGGGCACCGCCCCGGCGCCGCGCCGCGTCCCGCTCCGCCGCCTCGGCCCGCGCCCGGTCGCCGAGCACCAGCACGAACGCCCCGAGCCGGCTGTCGAGCGCGGCGATCCGCTCCAGGGCCCGCTCGACCAGCTCGGCGCTGGTCACCTCCCCCTCCCGCACCAGCCGAGCCTGCTCCCCCACCCCACCGGGGCGCCCCTCCCCCACCCGAGCACCGGGGCGCGTCGGAACCCCCGCCTCCACAGCCCCCGCCTCCGCCGACCGGGTCGGGTCGGGGAGGGGTGGGTCGGTGGGGCCCAGGTCGGCGGCGGCGGTCAGGTCGGCGATCCGCTCCAGGTGGAGGGCGAGGTCGCGTTCGAGCTGGGTGGTGTCGGGCGGGGGGTCGAGGCCGGCGGCGGCCAGGCGTGCTCGCAGCTGCGCGGCCAGGTCGGCCTGGTTGCTCTCACCCATGGCCCCGATGCTACGGCGCGGCCGGCGCACCGGCGAGCCCGCGGAACCCTCGCCCCGGGCGTTCGGCGGCATACTCACGCCATGTCCGATCTCCAGGAGCTGAACCGGGCCGTGGTGCGGTGCCGGCGCTGTGCCCGGCTGGTCGCCTGGCGCGAGCAGGTGGCCCGGGAGAAGCGGGCCGCCTTCCGGGACCAGGAGTACTGGGGCCGGCCCGTCCCGGGCTTCGGCGACCCGGCGGGCGGGCTGCTGATCCTCGGCCTGGCCCCGGCCGCCCACGGCGGCAACCGCACCGGCCGGATCTTCACCGGCGACCGCTCGGGCGACTGGCTGTTCGCCAGCCTGTACCGCACCGGCTTCGCCAACCAGCCGACCTCGGTGTCGCGCGACGACGGCCTCGCCCTGCGGGGCTGCTACATCACCGCCCCGGTGAAGTGCGCCCCGCCCGACAACCGGCCGCTCCCGTCCGAGCGCGACGCCTGCGCCCCCTGGCTGGACGCCGAGCTCGCCCTCCTGCCCGGCCTCCGGGTGGTCGTGGCCCTGGGGGCCTTCGCCTGGGACCAGGTCCTGCGCCACCTCGGCCCCGTCCGCCCCAAGCCCCGCTTCGGCCACGGCGCCGAGGCCCCCCTCCCCGGCGGCCGGGTCCTGCTCGGCTCCTACCACGTCAGCCAGCAGAACACGAGCACCGGCCGGCTCACCGAGCCGATGCTGGACGGCGTCTTCGTGCGGGCCCGGGAGCTGCTGGGCGGCCCCGACGGCCAGCGGCCGGACCCGGGGGGATCCGGCCACTGACGGTTGGGGGACTGGCTATGGACGGCCCGGGCCGGACTCCTCGCCGGTGACCTTGAAGGACTTGTCGACCTCGACCGTGACCCGCTGGCCGCCGGAGGTGGTCAGGTGGGCCTCGTAGACGCCGTCGGAGTCGGTCTCGACCCGCAGCACGGTCGCGCCCGGGTACCTGGCCAGGGCGGCCGCCTTCACCTTGGCGGCGGTGTCGCCGGTGAGCAGGTGCTCGTCGGGCCGCTGGCTCTTGGACTCGTCGAGGTTGCCGCGCGGCCCGCCGTGGCCGCCGCCGCCGTTCGGCCCTCCGTAGCCGTTCTGGACGCCGTAGCCGCCGGACCGGCCGGCGGCGTTGTTGTCGGCGGCGCTGGCCGCCAGGGTCCCGGCCAGCACCCCGCCGACCAGCATCCCGCCGACGGCCAGGGCGGCCTTCCCGCCCCAACTGCGCCAACCACGGCGCTCGTTGCTGCCCTCCACTCGCTGCCTCCTTGCTCGGTGGCTCCCCTCGAGCCGGTCGGGCGATGCTGGCAGCGGCACCTTGGCCCAACCTTCGGCGGACCTGGCAGTTTCCTGAGCGCCGCGGGTTCGGCCGCGGGTCAGCTCAGGAGGCGGCCTCCCCGAGGGTCGGGATGGCCGCGCCCAGGGTGGCCAGCGCCTCGTCGGTCCAGGGGCCCGGGTAGATGACCACCACGTGCTCGATGCCCAGCTCGGCCGCGGCCGCGCAGCGGGCGGCGAACTCGGCGGCGGGCTCCCCCGGGGTCAGGCGGGTGCTGAGGGTCTTCTCGATCGCCCCGTAGGGGCGGCCCACCTCCCGGCAGTGGCGGGCCAGGACCTCGAGCTTGTGCTTCACGGTGGCCCCGCCGTCGGGGATGTCGAACAGGTTGCAGGCGTCGGCGTACTCGGCCACCAGCCGCAGGGTCCGGCGCTCCCCGGCCCCGCCGATCAGGACCGGCGGGTGGGGACGGCGGACCGGCGGCGGGCTCCCGGCCGGGCGCTCGAGCCGGTAGTGGCGGCCGGCGAACGGCGACTCGTCGCCTGCCCACATCCGCATGGCGATCGCCAGGGTCTCCTCCAGCCGCTCGAACCGTTCGGCCACCGGCGGCAGGGGCAGGCCCATGGCGTCGGCCTCCTCGCCGTGGTAGCCGGCGCCCAGCCCGAGCCAGGCCCGCCCACCCGAGAGCACGTCCAGGGTGGTGACCGCCTTGACCAGCAGGGCCGGCGGCCGGAAGGTGACCCCGGTCACCATCGTGCCCAGCCGGACCCGCTCGGTGCGGGCGGCCAGGAACCCGAGGGTGGTGTAGGCCTCCAGCATCTCGGTGTCACCGGGCCCGGCCGTGGGGTCGGCCTGGAGCAGGTGGTCGGGCACCCACACCGTGTCCACCCCGGCCTGCTCGGCCAGCCCCGCGACCCGGGCCAGCTCCGGCCCGAGGCCCCCCTGGCCGCCCGGCCAGGAGTAGTTGGTGAGGTTGACGCTGACCCGCATCGGCGTCCCCGTACCGCTCATGACTGCGGCGGACCGGCCGGCGGCTGCTGCAGGGGGCCGATGTGGACGCCGGCCAGCAGCCAGCGGCCGTCGGGCCGAACCCCGACCAGTGTGACCCGGAACCGGCCGGAGTTGTCGCCGCCCCGGAAGCTGGTCTCCTGGGCCAGGACCCCGACCACCGCGGCCGCGGTCCCGTAGTCGCGGACCTGGGCGTCCTCGACCGCGAAGGCGCGGTTCTCCAGCCCGTTGCCGAACCGGGCGAGCCACTGGTCACGCCCGAGCACGAACCCCAGCGGCCCGACGCCGACGAAGTCGTCGGCCAGCAGCCGGTCAAGGGCCGCCGGGTCGTTGGCCTCCTCGGCCTTGGTCCAGCTCGCCACCAGGTCGAGCACGTCGCCGGTTGCGGTCATGGTGGACCTCCTCACTTCTCTGGTTCTGTTCTAAATTTAGAGTAGCACTAAGTTTAGTGTCGATCAAAGGCCGATCGCAGCCGCTCCAGCCCCTCGTCGATCTGGTCGGTGGGGATGGGCCCGTACCCGAGGGCGATGCCGGGCAGGCTGGGCGGGCCGACGTCCCAGAGCGACAGGGGAAGGAGCGCCACCCCGGCCGCCGACGCCCGGGCCAGGACCGCCTCCAGCTCCTGGTGCGACATGGCCGGGGCGGTGGCGGCCACGTGCAGGCCGGCCGAGGAGGGGATCACCTTGAGGTGGTCGGCGAACCGGTCGCCGAGGGTCGCCACGATCCGCCGGTGCCGCTCGGCGTAGACGGCACGCATCCGCCGGACGTGGCGGGCGAACCAGCCCTGGTCGATGAACTCGGCCAGGGCGGCCTGGAGGGGCAGGGCGGTGTGCCAGTCGGCCACGAACTTGGCCGCAGCCATGGCCGCGGGCAGGGGCGCCGGCGTGACCACGAAGCCGAGCCGCAGGGTGGCCAGCATGGTCTTGGAGAAGGAGCCGATGTAGATGACCCGGCCGGTGTGGTCCAGGGTCTGGAGGGGCTCGATGGGGCGGCCGCCGTAGCGGAACTCGCTGTCGTAGTCGTCCTCGACGATGGCCGCGTCGTTGCGCTCGGCCCAGGCCAGCAGGGCCAGGCGGCGGGACAGGGACATGGGCATGCCCAGGGGGAACTGGTGCGAGGGAGTGACCAGCACCATCCGGGTGCCGGGCGGGATGGCCTCGACCACCAGCCCCTCGGCGTCGACCGGCACCCCGGCCACGTCCATGCCCAGCGACGACAGCAGCCGCCGGGGCGGCCCGTACCCGGGGGTCTCGACGGCGACCCGGTCGCCGGGGTCGAGCAGGACCCTGGCCACCAGGTCGACCGCCTGCTGGGTGCCGTTGGTGACGACTACGTTCTCGGGGCCGGCCAGGACCCCGCGGGCCACCCCGATATGGCGGGCGATGGCCCGGCGCAGCCCCTGGTGGCCGGCCGGGGCGCCGTAGGCGCCGTTGCCCACCGCGGCCGGGCGCAGCTGGCGGGCCAGCAGCTGGCGCCAGGTCCGGTAGGGGAACCGCTGGGCGTCGGGGATGCCGGGGCGGAAGTCGAAGGCGACCTCCCGGTCGAACACCCTCGGGAGGGGCAGGTCGTCCCACACGGGCCGGGGCCGCAGCGCGCCCCCTGGCGGCCGGGTCCGGTCGGCCACCGCCGGGACGGCGCTGCTGACGAAGGTCCCGGCGCCCACGCGGGCGGTGACGAACCCCTCGCCGGTGAGCCGGTCGTAGGCGACGGTGACGGTGGTGCGCGAGACGCTCAGCCGGCGGGCCAGCTCCCGGGTCGGCGGCAGGCGGCCGCCCGGGGGCAGGCGGCCGTCCAGGATGGCCCGGCGCAGCTGCCGGTAGATCTCCCCGGTCAGGTCCTTGCGGCCGACCAGGCTGACGTGGACCTCGACCGCGTCGCCGTGCATCGCGTCACCGTCTCTCCGCGCAGGACTCGTCCGGACCCGACCCTAGGACCGATCTTGGATCGGCGCGAGAGCCAATTTCGGTAGAGTTCATCATGCCAATCTTGGCCGCCGGCGGAAGGAGCGCCACCATCGCCCACCGATTCCAGCTCCAGGGCCAGGGGCCGGCCGCCTACGAGCGGTACCTCGTGCCCGCCGTGTTCGCGCCCTGCGCCGCCCAGCTGCTCGACCTGGCCGGGGTACGGCCCGGCGAGCGGGTGCTCGACGTCGCCTGCGGCACCGGGATCGTGGCCCGGCAGGCCGCCCTGCGGGTCGGGGCCGGCGGGGCCGTCACCGGCACCGACCTCAACCAGGGGATGGTCGAGGCCGCCGAGGCGGCCGCGGCCGGCCTGGGTGTGCGGATCGAGTGGCGCCGGGCCGAGGCCACCGCCCTGCCCCTGCCCGACGGCGCCGTCGACCTGGTCTGCTGCCAGCAGGGCCTGCAGTTCTTCCCCGACCGGGCGCTCGCCCTGGCCGAGGCGCGGCGGGTCCTGGCCCCGGGTGGGCGGGTGGCCCTGGCCGTCTGGCGGGCCATCGACCACAACCCCGGCTACGCCGCCCTGGCCGGGGCCATCGAGCGGCACGCGGGCGCCGAGACGGCGGCGATCATGCACGCCCCCTTCTCCGGCCCCGACCGCCAGGGCCTCGGCCGGCTGCTGGCCGGGGCCGGGTTCGCCGGGGCCCGCGTCCGCATCGGCATCGTCCCGGTGCGCTTCGGCTCCGCAAGGGAGCTGCTGGAAGCCCAGGCGGTCAGCTCCCCGCTGGGCCCGCCCCTGGCCGCGCTGGACGAGCAGGCCCGGGAGGCCCTGGCCGCCGACGTCGACCGGGCCCTCGCCGCGTGGTCCGACGACGACGGGCTGCTGTTCCCGGCCGAGACCTGGCTGGCCACCGCCCACCGCGACGACCACGAGGATCAGCCCCCAGCGAAGTGGGCCCTGGAGACCGGGGCGCCCGGCTAGCCCTCGAGGGCGGCGACCAGGGCCGACCAGGTGAGGGGGATGGCGCCGTGGCCCTGGCCGGTCTCCGGGTTCCAGTGCTCGGCGAACCCGCTGGCCGCCGCGGCCCGCCGCGACCACTCGACCACCCGGTCGACCACGTCGTCCCGGCCCCAGCGGCGGGCCGCCAGCACGACCAGGTAGTTCATCTGCATCCAGGCCGTCCCGCGCCAGTAGGCGTCGGGCTGGTACTTGGGGTGGTCGCGGGCCACGTAGGCCAGGCCGAACGGGGCGGCGAAGCGGGCCGGGTCGAGAAGCTGGTCGAGCGCCCGGGCGGCCCGGTCCGGGTCGGCGGTGACCAGGGCCGGCAGCACCCCGTCGAGGGTCGGGACGGCGGCGCTGGGGCCGCCGCCGACCAGCGGCGCGTCCGACCACAGGCCCTGGCGGTCGTCCCAGAGCCGGGCGTCCACGGCCGCGGCCAGGGCCGCCGCCCGCTCCCGCCAGCGCCCGTCGCCGCCGAGGGCGGCCAGCTCGACGGCGGCGTGACCGGCCAGGGCGTTGAAGGCCGCCGGGGCGACCTGGAACTCGGCGCTGGCCACGGCCGCGCCGTCGCCGTCGAACCGCGCCTGGCCGACCAGGTGGAGGTCGAACTCGGTGAAGCGGGGCTGGTCCCAGCGCAGCGACACCCAGTCGGCGGCGAGCCAGCTGTCCCAGCGCGGCGAGTCGTCGGCCCCCGACTCCCAGGGGTGGACGATGAACACCAGCCCGTCCGGGTCCCGGCGGCGGGCCCACAAGAAGCCCAGGGCCCGATCGATCCGGTCGGTCAGGCCCGGGGGCAGCCCGACCCCGTGGCCGGCCAGGTAGGCGGCGGCGTGGGCGTGGACCGGGGGCTGGGTGAACGAGGAGACGTGCCGGAGCGGGCCCCGGTCGATGGTCGGGCCGGCGTAGCGCATGTGGGGCACGAAGCCGCCCGGGAGCTGGTCGGAGAGGGCGGTCCCGAGCTCGGAGGCCGCCCGGCCGTCGCCGAGGGCGGCCCAGCAGATGGCGGTGAAGCAGGAGTCCCACAGCCACTGGTGCGGGTACCGGGAGCTGTGCGGGTAGCAGTGGCCGCGCTCGGGGTCCCAGTGGGCCTCGAGCACGGCCAGGGCCTGGCGGCGCAGGGCCGCCGGGTCGGTCAGCGGCCCGCCTCCAGCTTGACCACGAGGTCGTCCAGGAACGCCTCGCGAGCCTCGGGGGCGGCCCCGCCGAGGACCAGCCCGGCCAGGTAGGTGGTCACCGGGGCGGCCCGGCGCTCGGAGCTGTGGGCGGCCACCCGGGCCAGCTCCAGGATGGCCTCGACCTCGCCGTCGCCGACCGTGGGCGGGGTGGGCCCGAGCAGGGAGCGGACCCGCTCCAGGAACGTCTCCAGCTGGTTGGCCTGGTCCATGGACGCACCTCCGGTCGGGAGCTTTCAGGCCTGCACCCTAGCGCGCCCCGCGCTCCCAGGCGGCCAGGTCGGCGGGGTCGTCGAGGTCGACGAAGGAGCGGCCGGCCGGGTCGAGGGCGCGCCAGTCGGGCTCCTCCACGACCACGGTGTCGAGGTCGGCCAGGAGGCCGAGGAGGGAGCGCCCAGCGGCCGGGCCGGCGAGCCGGGCCCGGGCCGCGGCCAGGGCCGGGGCCCGGGCGTAGACGGCGACCAGGGGCTCCAGCCGGGGGCCGCGACGGCAGGCCACGGCCTCGCCCCGGCCGGCCAGGGCGGCCAGGTGGGCCAGCAGCTCCACGGCCAGCCCCGGATGGTCCCCGGCCAGGACCAGGACGTGGTCGGCCTCCAGGGCGGCCAGGGCGGCGGCCATTGCCGCCAGCGGCCCCTCCCCGGGGTCGGTCACCACCCGGGCGCCGAGGCTCCGGGCCGGGTGGCCGTCGGGGGTGACCAGGACCACCGGGTCGGCGACCCGGGCCGCGGCGGCCAGCACCCCGGCGGCCAGCGCGACCCCGCCGACGGCGAGGGTCGCCTTGTCGCGGCCCATCCGCCGGCTGGCCCCGCCGGCGAGCACCGCGGCGGCCGTCATCTAGGCCCCCTTTTGCCTTCTGAGCAGCGGATATAGGCCACATCGGGCCGCCAGATAAGGCGGTTGCCCGATGCGGCGACCCTACCTCAGAGACGGATCATGGCGATGTCAGAACGTACCCGCCGAACCAAGGAGCAGCCCATGTTCCCCACCCATCCCGACCTGATGGGGCAGCTGGCCAAGGAGCGGGCTGCCAGCCTGCGGGCCGAGGCCCAGCGCCACCGCCGCCGCCCGGTCCGCGCCGGCTGGCGCCCGGCCCGGTTCGTCGAGCCGGCCGCCGACCTCAGCCGGGTCCTCCCGGTGCCGGCCGAGCCCCTCCAGACCCCACGGACCGACCGGGCCGCCTGAGCGGCCCGGTCGGGTCCCAACCGACAGGTGGACCACCTCGGCGGTCCCCCTGACCCCCCCGCCGGGAGCGTCGCGGATGCCTGCTAGCCTTGCCGGCATGCTGGCCGCCCGGACCGGGCTGAGCCGGGTGTTGGTGGGGCGCGCCGCCGAGCTGGCGCGCCTGCGCGAGCTCGCCGTCACCAGCGGCGAGCCGGCCCTGGCCCTGGTGAGCGGCGAGGCCGGCATCGGCAAGACCCGCCTGGTGGCCGAGCTGGTCGCCACCCTCGACCCCGCCGTGGCGGTGCTGGCCGGCCAGGGCAGTCAGGGCGCCCCCGGCCGCCCGTTCCAGCTGCTCCTGGAGGCGGTCGAGCCGCTGGTGGCCCGATGGGACGCCGTCCCCGAGGCCCTGGCCGGCCGGTCCGAGCCGCTGCGGCTGCTGCTGGCCCCGGTTGCCCCCGAGCTGGCCGTCCCGGCCGTGCGCGAGTACGGCCAGGAGGAGCTGCTTGGGGCCGCCGTCGCCCTGGTCCGCGAGCTCGCCGGCCCCGGGGCCCTGCTGGTCTTCGAGGACCTCCACTGGGCCGACGCCGAGAGCATCACCCTGTTCGGCCGCCTGGCCGCCCAGCACGACCTGCCCCTGCTGCTGGTCGGCACCTTCCGGCCCGAGGCCGTGACCCGCCGCCACCCCCTGGTCGACCTGCTCGAGGAGCTGGAGCGGCGCCGGGTGGTCGCCACCGTCGCCCTCGACCGGCTCGACCGGGCCGGGGTGGCCGAGCTGCTGGCCGCCGTCTACCGCCACCCGGTGCCCTACCAGGTGGCCGAGGCCCTGCACGGGCGCACCGGCGGCAACCCGTTCTTCCTGGAGGAGCTGGTCGTCACCGCCGGGCGGGTGGACCCGGCCCGCCTGGCCGACCTGCCCCTGCCCTGGAGCCTGTCCGAGACGGTGCTGCGCCGCCTCGACGACCTCACCGAGGCCCAGCACCGGGTGGTCGACGCCGCCGCCATCCTCGGCCGGCGCATCCCCTTCGACCTGCTGGCCGCCGTCACCGGCAGCGGCGAGGACGAGCTCATCGCCATCCTCCGCCACCTGGTGGCCGGGAACGTGATGGTCGAGGAGGAGCCGGACGCCTTCGCCTTCCGCCACGCCCTCACCCGCGAGGCGATCGCCGGGCGGCTGCTCGGCCGCGAGCGCCGCCGGCTGCACGAGAAGGCCCTGGCCGCCATCCAGGAGGCCGGCGACCGCGACTGGGCGGCGGTGGCCTGGCACGCCCAGGGGGCCGGCCGCTACGACGAGCTGGCCGAGGCCGCCCGGGCCGGCGCCTCGCGCTACCTCCTGCAGGGCTCCACCGCCGAGGCCCTGCGCCTGGCCGAGACCGGGCTGTCCGAGGCCCCCCGCGACCCGGACCTGCTGGCCGCCGCGTCCAAGGCGGCCTGGATGATCGGGCTGCTGTCGGTGGCCATCGAGCACGGCCGGCGCTGGCACGAGGTGGCCGCGGCCAGCGGCGACCCCACCCTGGAGGCCAGAGCCCTCATCCACCTGGCCCGCCTCTACTGGGAGGCAAGGGACTTCCAGCTGCAGTGGCGCACCGTCTGGGCCGCCCTGGCCGTGGCCGAGCCCCTCGGCGAGAGCGAGACCCTGGCCCGCGCCTACTCCCTGGTGTCCGAGGCCCACATGCTCAACGAGCGCCGCGACGAGGCCGTGGCGTGGGCCGACAAGGCCCTGGCCATGGCCGAGGCGGTCGGCTGCCCGGCCGTCCGGGCGGCCGCCCTGGTCAACAAGGGCACCGCCCTCTCCGACAGCGACGAGGACCACGACCAGGGCATCGCCATGCTCGAGCGGGCCATCGCCGAGGCCGAGGGCGGCGACTTCGGCTACGTGCTCCACCGGGGCCTCCACAACCTGTTCATGCAGGAGGTCGGGACCTGGCCGCCGGAGCGGAGCCGGCGGGTGCTGCGGCAGATGCAGGAGACCGGCGACCGCACCGGCCGCGGCTCGGAGGCGCCCAGCTGGGCCATGGGCCGCACCGCCATCGCCGTGGTCGAGGGCGACCTGGAGGCCGCCCTGGCCGGCCTCGACGACGCCCGCGGTTCCCAGCTGGTCCCGATCGAGGGCTGGGTCGACCCGTTCTGGATCGACCTGCACGAGGCCAGCCTGCTGCTGGAGACCGGCCGGCTCGACCGGGTGGCCGAGTTCCTGGGCCGCCACAGCGGCGTCGACGACGGCGCCGACGCGTGCGACGTCGCCTGGCTGTGGGGGATCCGGCTCGGGCTGGCGGCCATGCGGGGCAACCAGGCGGAGACCCGGGCCGCCATGGCCGGCTACCTGGCCCTGCCGGCCTGGAAAGGCTGGAGCTGGCGCAACGGCACCCCCGGCCTGCCCGGCCTGCTCACCGCCCTGCGGGCCGGCCTCGACCCGGCCGAGGTCCGGCCCCTGGTCGACGCCCTCGACCGCGCCGACCGGGACCAGGCCGTCCCGCGGGGCGGTGGCCTGAGCCCGCGCCGGGTCGGCCGCCTGCACCTGGAGGCGGCGCTGCTGGAGGCGGCCGGCGACCCGGTGGCCGCCCTGGAGGCCTACCGCCGGGTCCTCGACCACGCCGAGCTGTACCGGGCCGCCCACCTGCTGGCCGACTGCCACCACGGCGCCGCCCGCTGCCTGCTCGCCCTCGGCGACCAGGCGGGCGCCCTCGACCACGCCCGCCAGGCCGGCCGGCTGCTGGAGCGCTGGCCGGGCTGGCGCCGTGACGAGGTGACGGCGCTCCTGCGGCGCCTCGGGGACGGTCCCGACCCCACCGCCGGCGCCGGCCCCCTCACCCCCCGCGAGCGCGAGGTCGCCGCCCTGCTGGCCGAGGGATGCTCCAACGGCGAGATCGCCCGCCGCCTCTACATCTCCACCAAGACGGCCTCGGTCCACGTCTCGAACATCCTGGCCAAGCTCGGCATGACCTCCCGCGCCGAGGTGGCCGCCTGGGTTGTCCGCAGCGGCCTGGTCTCGCACGCCTAGACCGGGAGGCGCCCGGCGGGCGGCTCCGTAGAATGGCGGGATGCGACTGCTGCTGCTGCTGCGACACGCCGTGACCGAGCACACCGGGGCCCGGCTGTCGGGCTGGATGCCCGGGCTGCACCTGTCCGAGCGGGGGTGGGAGCAGGCCGGGGCCCTGGCCGGGCGGCTGGCCCCGGTGCCGGTGGACGCGTTGTACGCCAGCCCGCTGGAGCGGTGCCAGGAGACGGCGGCGGCCCTCGCCGAGGCCAAGGGCCTCAAGGTGGAGACCGTCGAGGACCTCGGCGAGGTCCGCTACGGGGACTGGACCGGGCGGACCCTCAAGGAGCTGGCCAAGGAGCCCCTCTGGAAGGTCGTCCAGACGACCCCGTCGGCGGCCCGCTTCCCCGAGGGCGAGTCGCTGTACGAGATGCAGGCCCGGTCGGTCCTGGCCGTGGAGCGGCTGCGGGCCGCCCACCCGGAGCAGACGGTGGCCGTGTGCAGCCACGCCGACGTCATCAAGGCGGTCGCCTGCCATTACCTCGGGATGCACCTGGACCTCTTCCAGCGGCTGGTGGTGAGCCCGGCGAGCGTGACCGCGATCGCCTTCGGGCCGGCGCCGTACCTGGTGCGGCTCAACGACACCGGCGGCAACGCCGACCTGGCCCCGCCCAGGCGGCCCCGGCGGCGCCGCCCCCGAGGGGAGGCGGCCCGTGCCCAGCCGTGACCTGGACCCGGTCACCCGGCTGACCGCCGACGCCGTCGGCGAGCCCGGCCAGCGCACCTTCTACCTCCAGGCGGCCTCCGGGGCCGACCAGGTCACCCTGCTGGTCGAGAAGGACCAGGTCCGCCGGCTGGCCGAGAGCCTCCAGACCTGGCTGCCCGAGCTGGCCGCCGACCGGCCCGAGGACCCCGGCGAGGCGGCCGCGGCCGAGGCCGGCGAGCTGGCCCTGGCCGAGCCGCTGGAGCCCGACTTCCGGGTTGGGCAGCTGCAGCTCAGCTACGACGGTGACCGCGACCGGGTGGTGATCGTGGCCACCGAGCTCCAGGCCGGCGAGGAGGAGGACGAGGAGGACCCGCTGGCCCCGCCCGAGCCGCTCCAGGTGCGGCTGTTCGTGACCCGGCCCCAGCTGCGGGTGCTGGCCCGCCACGGCACCCAGGTGGTGGCGAGGGGCCGGCCGCTGTGCCAGCTGTGCGGCAACCCGCTCGACCCCGGCGGCCACATCTGCCCGGCCCAGAACGGCCATCGCCCCAGCGCGACGTGAGCACCGGCGCCCCCGACCCCGGCCCGCACGAGCGTGCGGTGGTCTCCGAGGAGCGGGCCCGCGCCTTCCTGGCCGCCGGCGAGCTCGAGCTGCTGGGGCGCATCCCCTGGGCCTCGAACGCCACCGTGCTGGCCAAGGTCACCCATGACGGGCTGGAGGGGCTGGCCGTGTACAAGCCGGCCAGGGGCGAGCGGCCGCTCTGGGACTTCCCCACCGGCACCCTCTACCGCCGCGAGGTGGCCGCCTACCTGGTCTCGGAGCGGCTCGGCTGGCGGCTGGTCCCGCCGACCCTGGCCCGCGACGGCCCCCTCGGGATCGGCTCGGTGCAGCTGTACGTCGACGCCGACCCCGAGGTGACCGCGTTCGAGCTGCTGGCCGACGAGCACCCGGCCATGGCCCGGATCGCCGCCTTCGACGTGGTCACCAACAACGCCGACCGCAAGGCCGGCCACTGCCTGGCCGGCCCCGACGGCCGGGTCTGGGCGATCGACCACGGGCTCTGCTTCCACGTCCAGGCCAAGCTCCGCACCGTCCTCTGGGACCTGGCCGGGACCCGCCTGGAGGGCGAGGTCCTGGCCGACCTGGAGGGGCTGGCCGCCGAGGCCGCCGGCGGCGGGCCGCTGGCCGTCGCCCTCGGCGAGCTGCTGGACGGCGACGAGGTGGCGGCCCTGGCGCGGCGGGCCCGGGGGCTGGTCCGGGTCGGCCGGCTGCCGGCCCCCAGGGGCGACCGGGCCTACCCGTGGCCCCTGGTCTGAGAAAATTCTTATGATCACTCTCTGGCGCTGAGGGTACGATTCGGCCGCAAAATGGCTTGCCGGACTCGTGTTTCTCTGTACCGACCCCTGAACTCGAGGCCGACAGGTGGGAGGTGCGCCCAGCGTAGGGGTTCCGTGCAATGCGGCAATGGCCCCCGGTCACGATGCCGCTCCCGAATGTCAGGGTTCCGGACCGCGGTGGGCGGGCGGACACGACTCCGAACAGGAGGTTCGACTCAAGTGCATCGTTTGCGTACGGCCAAGCTGGCCGCGCTGCTCGTCGGGGTCGCCCTGGTCGCCGCGGCCTGCGGCGGCGGCGACGACAACGGCGGCGGCGGCGGCACCAGCGGCGGCTCCGCCCAGATCACCGACGGCGGCACCCTGAACTACGCCGCCGACCAGGAGCCGACCGGGTTCAACAACAACACCTCCAAGGACAACGGCACCTCGGTCTACAACATCGTCATCAACATGTACCCCCAGCCGTTCCACGCCCAGCCTGACTTCACGGTCAAGATGGACGACGCGTTCCTGGACTCGGCCGAGCAGACCAGCGACAACCCGCAGACGGTCGTCTACAAGATCAAGCCGGACGCGGTCTGGTCGGACGGCACCCCGATCACGGCCGACGACTTCATCTACAACTGGAAGCAGCAGAACGGCAGCATCAAGGACAACGACGTCGCCTCGACCACCGGCTACGACCAGGTCAAGAGCGTCGAGGGCTCCGACAACGGCAAGACGGTCACCGTCGTCTTCAAGACCCCGTTCGCCGACTGGAAGGGCATGTTCACCGGCCTCGTGCCGGCCGCCTTCGTCCAGAAGCAGGCGGGCGGCTGGAACACCGGCCTGGACAAGAACCCCGAGAAGATCCCGTCCGGCGGCCCGTTCAAGGTCGACAACTACACCCAGGGGCAGAGCCTGACCCTGGTCCGCAACGACAAGTACTGGGGGCCAAAGGCGCATCTGGACTCGATCGTCTTCCGGTTCCTGCCCGAGTCGACCACCCAGCCGGCGGCGCTGCAGAACAACGAGGTCGACCTGATCTACCCGCAGCCCCAGCTCGACCAGGTCCAGCAGGTCAAGGCCCTGCCGGACGTGAACAGCGAGATCAACTTCGGGCTGTCGTTCGAGCACCTGGACTTCAACTTCAAGACCCCAGGCCTGGATGACCTCGCCGTCCGCCAGGCGATCGCCACCGGCATCAACGTCCAGGAGCTGGTCGACCGCACGGTCAAGCAGTTCAGCGACAAGGCTCAGCCGCTCGGCAACCGCATCTGGCTGACCGGCCAGCCGCAGTACCAGGACCACTTCGGCCAGTACGGCAAGGGCGACACCGCCGCCGCGGCCAAGCTGCTGGAGGACGCCGGCTACGCCAAGGGTGCCGACGGCGTCTACGCCAAGGGCGGCAAGAAGCTGTCCTTCCGCTTCTCCACCACGGCCGGCAACAAGCTGCGTGAGACCCAGGGAGAGCTGTTCCAGGCCCAGATGAAGGACCTGGGGATCGAGATCAAGATCGCCAACGTCGACTCGACCAAGTTCTTCGGTGAGTGGCTGCCCAACGGCAACTTCGACATCGCCGACTTCGCCTGGGTCGGCACCCCGTTCGCCATCTCCGGCAGCCGCGACATCTACCGGACCGGTGGCGGCGGCAACTACGGCAACTACTCGAGCAAGAAGGTCGACGACCTGTTCACCCAGGCCAACGGTGAGACCGACGAGACCAAGTCGGCCGAGCTCGGCAACCAGATCGACCAGCAGATCACCACCGACATGGCCACCATCCCGCTGTACACCAAGCCGACGTTCATCGCCTACCGCAACACCTTCGCCAACATCCACGACAACGCCACCAGCGAGGGGCCCTTCAACGCCGCCGTCACCTGGGGGATGAAAACCGCTTAGAACGCGGGAAGTTGGGAAATGCTCTGGACGCGGGCCGGTGGGAGACTCCGCCGGCCCGCGTCCGCGTTATCGTCACCCTGGTGACGTCACCTGGTGAGGGGGCGCCATGCTCAGCTTCATCGTCCGCCGGCTCCTGATCGCCATCCCGCTGATCCTGCTCTCCTCGGTGCTGGTGTTCCTGCTGGTGGCCAACTCCGGTGACCCCCTGGCCGACCTGAAGGGTCGCAACCCGCCGGTGCCGCCCCAGGTCATCCAGGCCCGCGAGCACACGCTCGGCCTGGACAAGCCCCTCCCCGCCCGCTACGCCACCTGGCTGGGCAATTTCGTCCAGGGCGACATGGGCGAGTCCAACAAGGGCATCGAGGTCCGGCCGCTGCTGTGGCAGCGCATGAAGGTGACCCTGCGGATGGTGGTCCTGGCGTCGATCCTGGCCATCATTCTGGCCGTCGGGGCCGGGGTGCTGTCGGCGGTCAAGCAGTACACCCCGACCGACTACGCCTTCACCTTCCTCGGGTTCCTGTTCCTGTCCATGCCCGTCTTCTGGTTGGCGGCCCTGCTCAAGGAGTACGGGGCGATCCGGCTCAACAGCCTGTTCGGCAAACAGGTCGTGTACACCGTCGGGGCCGAGACCCCGAACCTCACCGGCAGCCTCGGGCACCGGCTGGCCGACTGGGGCGGTCACCTGATCCTGCCGACCATCGCCCTGGCCCTGATCAGCTTCGCCGCCTGGTCGCGCTACCAGCGGGCCACCATGCTGGACGTGCTCGGCTCGGACTACATCCGGCTGGCCAGGGCCAAGGGGCTGCCCCGCTCCCGGGTGATGGTCCGCCACGCCCTCCGCAACGCCCTCATCCCGCTGGTCACCGTCGTCGCCATCGACATCGGGGCGGTGTTCGGCGGGGCCGTCATCACCGAGCGGGTCTTCTCCTGGCAGGGCATGGGCGCCCTGCTGGTCCAGGGGGTGACCACCAACGACGTCAACATCCTGCTCGCCTGGCTGATGGTGACAAGTGTGTTCGTGGTGCTGTTCAATCTCATCGCGGACGTGTTGTACGCGGTGCTGGACCCGAGGATTCGCTATGGCTGACACGCGACCCCGCCCGTCGGCGACCCAGCCGGCGGCCGACCCGGCCGGCGACGGCCAGGACCTGGTCTCCACCGAGCACGGGGTGCAGGTCCACGAGGTCCCGACGATCACTCCCGACCGCGAGTTCACGGTCAAGCGGCGCAGCCAGACCCAGATGGTCATCCGCCGCTTCATGGCCCACAAGCTGGCCGTCGGCAGCCTGGTGGTGTTCGTGCTGGTGGTGATCATCTCGCTGGTCGGCGGCCGGTTCTGGAAGTACAGCTACTCCGACATCACCGACCAGTTCTCCTCGCCGCCGTCGCTGGAGCACCCGATGGGGACCGACGACATCGGGCACGACTCGCTGGCCCAGGTCCTGCGCGGGGCCCAGAAGTCGGTCCAGGTGGCGCTGATGGTGGCCGTGCTGTCGACCCTCATCGGGGCCATCATCGGGGCCCTGGCCGGCTACTACCGGGGCTGGGTGGACGCCGCCCTGATGCGCTTCACCGACCTGATCCTGACCATCCCCTCGATCGCCATCCTGGCCGTGCTGGCCGCCACCCTGGCCGACAAGGCCGGCAACTGGTTCTTCGTCGGGCTGGTGCTGTCCCTGCTCGCCTGGACCTACATCGCCCGGGTGGTGCGGGGCACCTTCCTGTCGCTGCGCGAGAAGGAGTTCGTCGAGGCGGCACGGGCGCTGGGGGCCTCGGACTCCCGGATCATGTTCCGGCACCTGCTGCCGAACGCCACCGGGTCGATCATCGTCAACGCCACCATCACCGTGTCGGTGGCCATCCTGACCGAGACCGCCCTGTCCTACCTCGGCCTGGGCATCAAGGCCCCCGACACCTCGCTCGGCCTGCTGATCTCCACCGGCCAGCAGGCGGCCACGACCCGGCCCTGGCTGTTCTACTTCCCCGGGATCATCATCGTGATCGTCGCCCTGACCATCAACTTCATCGGTGACGGCCTGCGCGACGCCTTCGACCCGACCCAGACGCGGGTGCGCGCCTGATGGCCACCACCCTCCCCGACCAGCCGGCCGCCGCCCCCACCGGGGGCAGCGAGCCGGTGCTGTCGGTCAGAGACCTGACGGTCGAGTTCCCGACCGACGACGGCATCGTCCACGCCGTCCGCGGGGTCAGCTTCGACCTCCACCCCAGTCAGGTGCTGGGGATCGTGGGCGAGTCCGGCTCGGGCAAGAGCGTCACCTCGATGGCCATCATGGGGCTGCTGCCCCGCTCGGCCCGGATCCGCGGCGAGGTCAACTTCCGCGGCCAGAACCTGGTCAAAATGTCCGACAAGGAGCAGACGAAGATCAGGGGCAAGCAGATCGCCATGATCTTCCAGGACCCGATGACCAGCCTGAACCCGGTCTACACGGTCGGCTGGCAGCTCCAGGAGGCGGTCCTGGCCCACCAGGACGTGAGCAAGGACCAGGCCTGGAAGCGGGCGGTGGAGCTGCTCGACATCGTCGGCATCCCCAACGCCCCCGAGCGGGCCAAGAGCTACCCGCACGAGTTCTCGGGCGGGATGCGCCAGCGGGCGGTCATCGCCATGTCGATGACCAACGACCCCGACGTGATCATCGCCGACGAGCCCACCACCGCCCTGGACGTGACCGTCCAGGCCCAGGTGCTCGACACCCT
>DASZON010000260.1:0-1857 GCA_035550755.1 Actinomycetota bacterium
CTTGGAGGCGGTCAGGCTCACCGAGCCGTAGGTGCGGCCGTGGAAGGCGCCGTAGAAGCTGACCACGTACTGGCGGCCGGTGGCCGCCCGGGCCAGCTTCAGCGCCCCCTCGACGGCCTCGGTGCCCGAGTTGGTGAGGAACACCCGCACCGGCCCCTCCATCGGGGCGGTCGCGGCCAGGGCGGCGGCGTACTCGGAGTAGATGGGCAGGTAGAAGTCGCTGGCCGAGTAGTGGAGGAGATCGGCCGCCTGGCGGGCCACCGCCTCGACGACCCGCGGGTGGGCGTGGCCGGTGGAGCAGACGGCGATGCCGGCGTTGAAGTCGAGGAACAGGTTGGCGTCGACGTCCTCGACGACCGCGCCGCTCCCCCGCCGGGGCACCAGCGGGTACGCCCGAGGCAGGGACGGGCTGGTCACGGCCGCGTCCCGGTCCAGCACCCGGCGGCCCTCCGGCCCCGGCACCTCGGTGCGGAGGTCGGGCACCGGCCGGGCGGGGTCCAGCCAGGCGGACCCCTCCGCGGACCCCGCCGGCCGCACCTCGGTCAACCGATCACCGTCTGGGACTGCTCGCGCATGAACTGCTGCACGTAGTAGAGCCCACCGCCGGCCTTGCCGGAGCTGCCCGACCCCTTCCATCCCCCGAACGGCTGCACGCCCGGCCAGGCGCCGGTGGTGGCCCCGGCCTTGCGGTTGACGTACACCACTCCGGCCTCGATGCGGTCCAGGAACTCCTCGACCTCGGCCTGGTCCTGGGAGTAGAAGCCGGCGGTCAGGCCGTACTCGGTGTCGTTGGCCAGCTCGAGGGCCTCGTCCAGCGAGTCGACCGGGGCCACGGCCACGAACGGCACGAACAGCTCGTCCCGGAACAGCCGGCTGTCGGTGGGCAGGTCGGCGACCACGGTGGGGGCGACGTAGTTGCCCTTGGGCACGTCGTCCTTGAGGACCTCGCCGCCGGCCAGCACCCGGCCCTCCTTGCGGGCCTCGGAGACCGCGTCCTCGAACCGTTCGACCGCCTCGGCGTCGATCACCGGGCCCATGTAGGCGTCGCGGTCCAGGGGGTCGCCGACCCGCAGCCGGGCCGCCCGGTCGGCCAGCTTGCCGGCGAACTCGTTCGCCACCGACCGCTCCACGTACACCCGCGAGCAGGCCGAGCACTTCTGGCCCGAGAAGCCGAAGGCCGAGCGCAGCACCCCCTCGGCGGCCAGGTCGAGGTCGGCCTTGGCCGAGACGATGGCCGGGTTCTTGCCGCCCATCTCGCACACCGCCGGCCGGGGCACGCCCTTGGAGAACTCCTTGTAGATCTTCATGCCCACGGCATAGCTGCCGGTGAAGGTGATGCCGTCGACGCCGGGGTGGTCCACGACCAGCTTGCCGACCTCGTCGCCGCCGGGCAGGAAGTGGAACACCCCCGCCGGCAGGCCGGCGTCGCGCAGGCACTCGTACAGCTTGTAGCCGGTGAACGACCCCTGCGGGGACGGCTTGAGGACCACGGTGTTGCCGGCGACCAGGGCGCCCCCGGCGGGCCCGGCGGCCAGGGCCATGGGGAAGTTGAACGGGCTGATGACCGCCCACACCCCGTACGGCTTGAGGACCGAGCGGGTGTGCTCGTCGGCCGAGAGCTGGCCCATCTTGTGGGCGAAGCCCTCGTTGTCCTCCATCTGCTGGCAGTAGTAGCGGATCAGGTCGGCCGACTCCTCGACGTCGCCGAGGGCCTCGAGCCGGTTCTTGCCGACCTCCATGGTCATGAGGGCGGCCAGCTCGTTGGAGCGCTCGCTGATCAGGTCGGCGGCCGCCCGCAGCAGGGTCACCCGGTCCTGCCAGGGCAGGCCCGACCAGGCCGGGTAGGCGGCCTGGGCG
>DASZON010000261.1:0-12281 GCA_035550755.1 Actinomycetota bacterium
CCGTAGCGGGCGAAGGTGTCGATGTCGCGGACGCTGCCGGTGACCCGCCGGGCCAGCTCGACCAGGACCTCGTCGCCGCGCTGGTGCCCGAAGCGGTCGTTGACCGACTTGAAGTGGTCGATGTCGAGCATCAGCAGGGCCAGGACCCGGCCGAAGCGCCGAGAGCGCTCGATCTCCTGCTCGAAGCGGCGCTTGAAGTAGCGGTAGTTCCAGGCCCCGGTGAGCGGGTCGGTGACCGACAGCCGCTCGGCCTCGGCATGGAGCTGGACGTTCTCGATGGCCACGGCCGCCTGCACGGCGAAGGCGGTCAGGCCCTCGGCGTCGCCGAGGGTGAACGGCTCGCCGTCCTCGCGGTCGTACAGGCTGAGCACCCCGAGGACCCGGCCCTGGGCCAGCAGGGGGACGCTGACCTGGCTGGTGGCGGTCGGCTCGGGCCCGCCGTTGCCGGCCGGGCTGGCCAGGATCATGGCCCGGCCGGTGGCCGCGACCGTGCCGGCCACGCCCTGGCCGACCGGGATCCGCTCGGCCGGTTCGCGCTGGTGCAGGCCGAAGCTGGCCTCGCGGACCAGGGCCGTCCGGTCTCCGGTGAGCAGCAGCAGGCTGCCCGCCCTGGCCCGGCGGGCCTGGACGGCCGCCTCCAGCACCACCGCCAGCAGCTTGGGCAGGTCGTGGGTCGAGGACAGGGTCTCGCCGAGCCGGTTCATGGAGCGGGCCAGCTCGTCGCGGCTGGACCGCAGGGCGCTCAGGTGCTCGCCCAGCTCGACCCGCATGCGCTCGAAGGCGCGGGCCAGTTCCCCGAGCTCGCCGCGGGAGCGGACCCCTGAGGGCGGGCTGGCGAAGTCCCCCCGGGCGATGGCCCGCGCCTGGTCGGCGAGCTCGCCAAGGGGCCGGCTGACCAGCCGGGCCAGGACCGAGCCGAGCAGGGTGGCCACCAGGCAGACCACCACCAGCCCGAGCAGGACGATGGCCAGCAGCCGCGAGTCGATCCCGGCCGTCGTCGGGGTGGCCGGGATGCTGACCAGCAGCCGCGCCTGCTCGCCGACCTCGGAGGTGAGCGGCTCGGTGGACATGACGACCTGGCGGCCGGCCAGCTTGCCGCGGTCGAGGCCGTCCGCCGCCGGCACCCGGTCGGCGGCCGTGAGCCGGCCGATGGTGCTCGACACCGGCGCGTCCCCGACGGCCAGGGTGAGGTCGGCGTCCAGGGCCCCCCTGGCCAGGGACTGGAGCTCCTGGCTGTCCATCCAGATGCCGGCTGTCACCGCCCCCAGCAGGCAGCGCCGCGACTTGGCCGGGGTGCAGCCGCGCTGGCGCAGGTCGGCGGTGTGGCGCTGGAGCATGGGCCAGCTGCGGACGCCGTTGGGCTCGGCGGGCAGCAGCACGCCGAGGGGGGCCCGGCGCACCCCGGGCAGGAACCCGGGGGTGGTGTTGCCGGCCCGGGCCAGCACCCGGCCGTCGGCGTCGGTCACGGCCAGGAGCAGATCGGTCACCCGCTGGCGGCGCAGCGCCGTTTGGACCTGGCGCCGGTCCCCGGCGGCCATCGCCTGGAGCAGGGCCGGGTCGCGGGCCAGCGAGGCCACGGCCCCGTGGGCCCGCTCGATCCGGGCGTTGAAGGCGACGGCGGCCGTGTTGCGCGCCAGCTGCAGCTCGGCGCGGATCTGGCGCTGGTTCGAGCGGGCCACCGCCTGCCAGCCGTAGGCGGTGACCGCGGTCACCGGCAGCACCACGATGATGACGAAGTACAACGTAAGCCTGGCCCGTAGCGACACGGTCTCTCCCGACGAGCCTGTCGTTTTCCCTATTGCTGCCGAACGGTCGGAAGCGTACCGCGTCAGGCCGTCGAGTCCACAATCGGCGAAGAACGGGTGCGAGCGGCCCGCGCCTGGTTCATGATGGATTGGTAGGTTCTTCGCCGGCGGGCGCTCTGCCCGAGACACCATGCGAAGCGAGGGGGTGTCGCTCCGTGCCTGGTGACCGGAAGCCGTCGAAGCGCAGGTCCCGCCCCGAACGCGAACGCATCGAGTACGCAACCGACGCCATCGGCTGGCTGCAGGAGCAGCTCCAATCCGCTCCCCCGCCCCAGCCGCCCCCGGCCGCTCCCCCACCCCGTCCATCCGGGCCACCGGCCCCCGAGCCACCGAGGCAGGCCATGGCGGTTCCAGACACCCAGCCACCCGAGCCCACCCCCCCGCCCAAGCCTCCACCGCCCCCGCCACCGGCCGCGTCGCCTCCGGTCCCGCCGCCACCGGCACCTCCCGAGCCGCCACCTCCGCCCGTTCCCGCGCCGCCGCCGGCGGCCGAGAAGCGGCCGGCCCAGCCGGCGGCCGCGCGGCCGCAGAACGGGGACCTGAGCACCGACCAGCTGCTGGCCCGGCCGCCGGGCGGCCCCTCCGAGGGGTGGCAGGCGGTGGTCTACCAGCTCAGCGGAGGCCGCCTGCGCCCGCCACCGGGCCCGTCCGAGCGGGCCCGCCACGAGCTCCACGCCCGGATCTCGGCCCCGGTCGCCGGCTGCCAGCGGATCGCCGTGGTCGCGCTCAAGGGCGGGGTCGGCAAGACGACCACCACCGCCTGCCTTGGCGCGGTCTTCGCCGAGCACCGGGGCGACCGGGTGGTCGCCGTCGACGCCAACCCCGACCCGGGTACCCTCGGCTACCGGATCCGCCGCGACACCGCCCGCACGGCCAAGGACCTGCTGGCCAACGTGGACAAGCTGGAGCGCTACGCCGACGTGCGCGCCTACGCCTCCCAGACCGACCTGCGCCTCGAGGTGATCGCCTCCGAGGCCGACCCGGCCCGCGACGAGGCCTTCGGCGAGGAGGACTACCGCGAGCTGGCCGCCGTCCTGGAGCGCTTCTACTCGCTGGTCCTGACCGACTGCGGCCCCGGCCTGCTCCACTCGGCCATGCGGGCCATCCTGCCCACGGCCGACCAGCTGGTGGTGGTCGCCGCCCCCAGCCTGGACGGTGCCCGTTCGGCCAGCCTCACCCTGGACTGGCTGGAGCGCCATGGCTACCGGCAGCTGGCCGGCTCCTCGGTGGTGGTCATCAACGCCGTCCGCGAGCGGGGCCTGGTCGACGTGGACAAGCTCACCGAGCACTTCGCCCGCCGCTGCCGGGCCGTGATCCGCGTCCCCTACGACCGCCACCTGGAGACCGGTGCCGAGATCGTCGTGAACGAGCTCTCCCCGGCGACCCACCGGGCCTATGTCCGGCTCGCCGCCGCCGTCGCCGACGGGTTCCCGAGGCCCCCGGCCAGCGGCCCGGCCTAGGCGATTGCTATCATCCGCCCTGGAGGCGCCGTCTCCGGCGGTTCCGCTCGACCTCTTCTCCGGGGAGAACATGCCGACCTACGAGTACGCCTGCACCGAGTGCGGCGACCGCACCGAGGTGGTGCAGAGGATCTCCGACGCCCCCCTGACCACCTGCACGGTCTGCGGCGGCCCGCTGCGCAAGGTGTTCTCCCCCGTCGGCATCGTCTTCAAGGGCTCGGGGTTCTACCGCACCGACTCGCGCGGCAAGCCCGCCAGGGCCGACGGCGACTCGTCGAAGAAGCCCGCCGACACCGGCGCCAAGTCGTCGTCGGACGGCAAGAGCGGCTCGACCTCGACGACCAAGCCGGCCGAGAAGAGCGCCTGACGCTCCGATACCATGCCCGCGGCCGCCGGAGCGGTGGTCGCCTCGCGGGGGGCTGCCCCGCTGGTCGAAAGGTTTGAGCGTCATGGCCCGTCCCCAGGCCGAGCTCGGGGTGTTCGGCGGCTCCGGGTTCTACGCGTTCCTCGACGGCGTGGAGGAGCACGAGATCGAGACACCCTATGGCGCCCCGTCCGACAAGCTGGCCATCGGCGAGGTCGAGGGCCGCCGGGTGGCCTTCCTCCCCCGCCACGGCCGCCGCCACCAGTACCCGCCGCACAAGATCCCCTACCGGGCCAACCTCTGGGCGATGAAGGAGCTGGGGGTGACCCGGGTGGTCGGCCCCTGCGCCGCCGGGTCGCTCCAGGCCGAGGCCGCCCCCGGGCACTTCGTCATCTGCGACCAGGTGGTGGACCGCACCTGGGGCCGCAACGACACCTTCTACGACGGCCCCGAGACGACCCACATCTCCTTCGCCGACCCCTACTGCCCCGAGCTGCGCGCCCTCGCGCTCAAGGAGGCCGAGGCCCAGGGCATCACCGCCCACGACGGCGGCACCATGGTGGTCATCCAGGGCCCGCGCTTCTCGACCCGGGCCGAGTCCCGCTGGTTCCAGGGCAACGGCTGGAAGGTCATCAACATGACCGGCTACCCCGAGGCCCTGCTCGCCCGCGAGCTCGAGCTCTGCTACGTCAACGTCTCGCTGATCACCGACTACGACGTCGGCCTGGAGGGCATGCCCGGGGTCCAGCCAGTGAGCCACTCCGAGGTCGTGCGGGTGTTCGAGGAGAACAACGCCAAGCTCAAGGACCTCCTGTTCGCCCTCCTGCCGAGCATCCCCGACGAGCGCTCCTGCCCGTGCGCCACCGCCCTCAAGGGCGCCCGCTTCGAGGTCTGACAGAAAGGCCACGGCCCCGTGCTCCGCGCCATCGTCCTCGGGATCGTGCAGGGGCTCACCGAGTTCCTGCCCATCTCGTCCTCGGCCCACCTGTCGATCGTGCCCAAGCTCCTCGGGTACGCCACCCCGACCCTCGCCTTCGAGGTCCTGCTGCATTTCGGGACCCTGGCCGCGGTGGTCGCCTACTTCGCCAGGGACCTGTGGGCGTTCCTGCTCAGCCTGGTCGCGCCCGGCCGGCTGGGGCGGGAGGAGGCCGCCGTCCGCCGGCGCCTGCTGGGGCTGCTGGCCCTGGCCTCGGTCCCGGCGGCGGTGGTCGGGTTCCTGCTCCAGGACTGGGCCGATCAGCAGACCGCCCGGCCCCTGCGGGCGGCGGTCTGGCTGGTCCTGACCACGGCCATCATGATCGCGGCCGAGCTGTACGACCGCGCCCGCGCCCGCCGGGCGGTGCCGGTGGTGCCGGTGGTGCCGGTCCCGGCCGACGCCGCCGACGGCCGGGTCGGGACCCGGGCCGAGCGGTTCGCCCGGGGCGCGGCCGCCGCGACCCCGCCCGAGGACAGCGAGGAGGAGCTGAAGCGGCTGCCGGTCACCAAGGCGACCGGGATCGGCCTGGCCCAGGCCGTGGCCCTGATCCCCGGCACCAGCCGGTCCGGGGTGACCATCTCGACCGGGCTGTTCCTGGGCGTGTCCCGCGCCACCGCGGCCCGCTTCTCGTTCCTGCTCTCGATCCCGGCCATCCTCGGCGCCGGCATCCTCAAGCTGGGCGACCTGTCGGGGGCCACCGAGACCCCGGCCGAGCTGCTCGCGGGCACGCTCGCCGCCGCCATCTCCGGCTTCCTGGCCGTGTCGTTCCTCATCCGGATGCTGCGCACCCGCACCCTGTGGCCGTTCATCTGGTACCGGCTGATCGCCGGGACCCTGTTCGTGCTGCTGCTGGCCACCGTCCGCTCCTGATGGTCACCGTCCGGCCCGCCACCGTCGCGGACGCGGCGGCCATGGGCCGGGTGCACGTCCGGGCCTGGCAGGCCGCCTACCGCGGGCAGATGCCGGACGGCTACCTCGACGGCCTGCGGGCCTCCGAGCGCGCCGCCGGCTGGGAGCGGGCGCTGCAGCGGGAGCGACCCCGGGGCGGCGTCCTGGTCGCCGAGCGGGACGGCGAGGTCGTGGGGTTCGCCAACGTCGGCCCGGCCGCGGACCTCGACGGCGCCGGCGAGCTGTACGCGATCAACGTCGACCCCGCCCACTGGGGCACCGGCACCGGCCGCGCTCTGCTCGCGGCCGCCCAGGACGAGCTGGCCCGGCTCGGCTTCGCCGAGACGGTGCTGTGGGTCCTGCCGGCCAATGCCCGCGCCCGCCGCTTCTACGAGCGCGCCGGCTGGGCCGGCGACGGGACCGAGCGGACCGTGGACGTGCTCGGGGTCGTCGTCCCCGAGGTCCGCTACCGCAGGCGCTTCAGCAGCGCCGAGAGCTCGTCGGCGACCCCGGAGGGGACCGCGTAGCCGGTCTGGTCGCGGATCCGGTCGAACTGGTCGCGGACGTCCTCGACGGTGAGGGCCGGGTTGGCATAGCCCTCGGTGAGGCCGACGAAGAAGCGGGCCACCCGGCCGCCCCCGGCCGAGTAGATCTCGCCGGTGACCGGGCATTCCTCGGAGACCAGCCAGGCGGCCACCGGGGCGACCAGGGCCGGGTCGAGCTTGGGGGCGAGCGGGCCCAGCAGCTCCTCGGTCATGCGGGTGCGGGCGATCGGGGCGAGCACGTTGGCCTTGATCTGTGCCAAACTCTCTGCCAGGCACAACGATCCCAGGAAGGCACCCCATGGACATCGGACTGGCCCGAGTCAGCACCCGCGACCAGAACCCCGGACTCCAGCTCTCAGCGCTCGAAAAGGCGGGCTGTGACGCCATCTACGAAGAGAAGGTGTCCGGCGTCTCCAAGCAGCGGCCCGTCCGGGATCAGGTGCTCGCCCGCCTGGCCCACGGCGACACGCTGACGGTCTGGAAGCTCGACCGGCTCGGCCGGTCAGTCGCCGAGCTGCTTGCCATCATCGAAGACCTAGAGCAGCGCGGCGTCCGGTTCCGGTGCCTGACCCAGCCGATCGACACGTCCAGCCCCACCGGGCGGCTGTTCCTGACCCTGCTGGCAGGCTTCGCCGAGTTCGAACGCGAGATCATGCGCGAGCGGGTCCTTGCCGGGAAGCAGCGCCAGCGCGAAGAAGGGCGGCCCATGGGACCGCTCCCCTTCGGATGGTCCGATGCCGACACGATCGACCCCGACCAGGCGGATCTGCTCCGCTCGGCCGCCGGGCGGATCCTTGACGACGAAGAGCCCCTGAACCGGATCGTGGACGACTGGAACAGCCGAGAGCTGAAGCCCGGCAAAGCTGAGCGGTGGCGGGTGACACACCTGCGCCGGTTGCTGCTGAACCACCGGACAGCCGAGATCGTCGGCGCCGATGTCCACCTGCGACTCGCGCGGCTGTTCTCGGCCCCCGACCGGCAACGCCAAGGGCGGCCCGGAGAGCACCTTCTCTCGGGCATCCTCACCTGTGGCCGGAACGGGTGCGGACAGCCGCTCTACCACGCGGTGAAGGTCGGCAAGCCCGGCGGCCCGCCCCAGGACGTGTACCGCTGCAAGCGGGCCAGCGGCGGCCGGTTCTCCGGATGCGGCCGGACCCAGATCACCCAGGGACCGACCGACAAGATCGTCCGCGAGATGTTCGTGGCCGCCATGTGCTCAGACCTGCTTGCCGACTCGCTCAACCGGCGGCACGCCGAGCTGCTTGCCACCGACACGACAGCCGAAGAGCTGGACGACTGGCGGGCCGAGATCGAAGAGCTGGAGCAGGTCATCCCGACCCGCTTCGGCACCAGGACGATGAAGCGCCGTCACACCGAGCTGCAACGTCTCGTCCGGGAAGCAACCACCCAGCTCATGCGTCAGCCGGAGCTGCAAGCGCTGTACAACCTGCCCCGCTCCGAAGCCGCCCTGACGGCCGCCTGGGAGAGCTGGAGCGTCACCGAGCGCCGGACGTGGCTCCGGCGGATCTTCCACCACATCACCGTGAAGCCGCCCAGCGCCCGCAACCGTGGCTCCGACGTCCTGGCCCGGCTGGAGCCTTCCTGGAAGGTCTGAGAGCCGTTCAAGAGCGGCCAGCCACCGGCCCCGGGCGCCGTGCCGCACCGGGTGATCCCGGCCCCCACCGCAGCACCGGGTCGGGGCCGCACCACGTCCACCACCACCGCCCCGCCGGGTGGCTGGCATCACCCGGGCCATGGTGGTCCAGGTGCAAGACCGATGCCCGCCTAGAACCCGGTGTCATCGTCGTAGCCCGCGGTGCCGTCGGTGGCGCCGCCGGGGTCGTTGACGACCACCCCGGCGCCCCGCGAGGCCAGCAGCAGGGCATGCTCGCGGCCCAGGCCGCCGCCGGCGCCGGTCACGATCGCCACCCGGTCGTCGAAGCGGATCTCGGCCATGGGTCGTCTCCCTCCTTCCGCCACCAGACCTACGATATCGGCCATGGGACCGCTCAGGGGAACCAGGGTCGTCGAGCTGGCGAGCATCGGGCCGGGGCCGTTCTGCGCCATGCTCCTGGCCGACCTGGGGGCCGAGGTGCTGGCCGTGGACCGGCCGGCGGCCGAGCGGCCCGGCTGGCCGGTGCTGTTCGGGCGGGGACGTCGCCGGGTCACCGTCGACCTCAAGCACCCCGACGGGCCGGGGCTGGTCCTCGACCTGGTCGCAGGGGCCGACGCGCTGGTCGAGGGGTTCCGGCCGGGGGTGGCCGAGCGGCTCGGGATCGGGCCCGAGGCGTGCCTTCACCGCAACCCCCGCCTGGTCTACGGCCGGGTGACCGGCTGGGGCCAGGACGGGCCGCTGGCCGGGGCGGCCGGCCACGACATCGACTTCATCGCCCTGGCCGGGGCGCTCCACCCGATCGGCCCGGCCGGCGGCCCGCCGGTCCTCCCGCTCAACCTGCTCGGCGACTTCGGCGGCGGCGGGATGCTGCTCGCCCTCGGGATGGTCGCCGCCCTGCTGGAGGCGGGCCGCTCCGGGCGGGGCCAGGTGGTCGACGCCGCCATGGTCGACGGCGCCGCCCTGCTCACCGCCCAGCTCCACGAGCTGCTGGCGGCCGGGCTGTGGGCCGACCGCCGCGGGGCCAACCTGCTCGACGGGGCCGCCCCCTTCTACGCCGTCTACGAGACCGCCGACGGCCGCCACCTGGCCGTGGGCGCGCTGGAGCCCCGCTTCTGGGCCGAGCTCCTGGAGCGGGTCGGCCTGGCCGCCGAGGACCTCCCTGCCCAGCTCGACCGCGACGGCTGGCCGCTGCTCCGCGAGCGCCTGGCCGCGACCTTCCGGACCAGGACCCGCGACGAGTGGTGCGCCCTCCTGGAAGGCACCGACGCCTGCGTCGCCCCGGTCCTGTCCCTCCTCGAGGCACCCGGCCACGCCCACCTCCGGGCCCGCGGCACCTTCACCGAGGTCGGCGGCGGCCTCCAGCCCGCCCCCGCCCCCCGCTTCAGCCGCACCCCCTGCGCCACCCCGGCGCCACCTGGCGCCGGCGACGACCCGGCCGCGACCCTGGCCGCCTGGGGGCTGGCTCCCGACCTGGTCGCCCACCTGCGCGCCGGCGGCGCCGTCACCCACTGAGGACGAGCAGCCAGTCGCCGTCGCCGGCGGCGTTCCGGCCCGGCGGGGTGAGCCTGGCCGTCAGCGGCACGGGCCGGCGCGCCCCGGACGTCGGGTCGACCCAGGCGGCCCGCGTCCCGGCGGCCATGGCCGACGGGTCGACCGAGATGGTGCGCCGGGTCGGCAGGTAGACGACGGCCAGGCGGCCGTCCGGCGTCCTGGCCGCGGTCACGTAGTCGTTCTCCAGGACGTCCTTTGGCTCGTCGGTCGTCAGCTGCGTCCCGCGTCCCCCGGTGACCAGCTCGCTGGCGGTGTCGGGCACCAGCTCCCACCACCGGAGGGTCGAGAACAGCCTGCGCAGCCGGGCGATCTGGGTGATCGCGGGCGACGACAGGCGCCGCTCCCACCCCTCGGGCAGGTGCCAGTCGGCGGTGCCGAGGAACTCGCCGGCCGCGCCCGAGGTCAGCGACCACAGGACCTGGCGGCGGAGGGTCTCGTCGGTGGTCGGCGGGGTCTCGTGCTGGTTGTTCTCGCCCTGGTAGTTGGCCTCGCCGAGCACCGCCGGGATGGCCGGCTGGTGCCGGTAGGCGTCGAGGACAGCCTTGTAGGTCGGGTGGTAGGTGTAGACGAAGTTCCAGTCGACCCGCCGCGCCCAGTAGGGGTACTGGGTCGAGATCGACGTCTCGGCCTTCAGCTGGACGGAGAACGGCCGGCCGTCGCCGGCCTCGCGGATCCCTCGCAGCATGGCGTCGATGCAGTGGTCGGCGTCGGTGCCGCGGTCCGGGCGCCTGGCGGTGATGTAGTAGTCCCCGCCCGACATCCAGACGATGTTGGGCAGGTCGCGGAAGCGCGCGGCGACCATGCCGCCGTAGCGCCGGCACTGCTCGACCGACCTGGGGACGAACGAGTGGTCGAGGGTCCAGCCGTCGATCGGGTAGAGCAGGACCGTGATGCCGTGGTCGGCGGCCAGCCGGAGATAGGCCGTGACCCGCTGCCAGTACGGCTCCTGCCAGCGGAGGACGTCGCCGTCCACGAAGGGGCGCAGGCCGTCGAAGGTGGCGCCGTCGTCGCTGGGGGCGCCGTTGGCGACCGCGCCGATCAGCGAGACGATGGCGGCGTTGAACCCCTGGCGCTGGCGGTCCGCGAACCACAGCCGGGCCTGTGGCGGCGAGAGCCTGGTCATCAGGGACCAGGGGGAGTCGCCCTTCAGCAGCAGGGGCCTGGCGTACTGGTCGAGGAAGTAGCGGCCGTTGGCGCTCACCGAGGTCGCGAACGGCGGCCCTTCCCGTGCCGCCTGGCCGGGGGGCGGCTCGGGCAGGGGCGCGAACGGGCCGGCCACCTGTCCCGGGATGCGCATGCGCTGCCCCTGGTGGTAGTGGCGCCACACCAGCCAGGAGGCGCTCGCACCGGTCACGGCGACCACGGCCAGGGCGGCCAGGCCCAGGAACCACCAGCGGCGGCGGCGCCTTGCCGGTCGGGCTGCCATGGGACGTCGCCGTGCTACCCGGGCAGCCAGGCGTCGAGGGCGGCCAGCCAGGGGTCGAGGGCTTCGCGGTGCAGGTTGTGGCCGGCGGGCAGGACCCGGGTGGCGCCCTCGCCGACGGCGTCGATGGCGGCCTTGCGGTCGAGGCCGGTCAGGACGGAGCCGAGCGCCTCCTCGCCCAGGAGCATGAGGATGGGCAGCCGGGCGGCGGCCAGGAGGCCGGCGAGGTCGAACGCGAACCCCGGGCGGAGGGCGGCGGCGACGGCCCGGCCGTCGCAGTCGGTCAGGTCGGCGACCCGCCGTTCGGCCTCGCCGGGCGGCCAGGCGGGGTTGGCCGCCTCCAGGTCACGGCGGAGCCCCTCGGGGTCGGTGGCGGCCAGGGCGGTGTCGGCCTCGATGCCGGCGGCCAGCTCGGCCCCGTCCACCGACGCCGAGGGCGGGTCCTCCACCACCAGCCGCCGCGCGAACCCGGGGTGCCGGCCCACCGCCTCCAGCGCCACCAGGGCCCCGAGCGAGTGCCCGACCAGCAGATCCACCGGCCCGCCGACCGTCCGGGCGACCGTCTCGGCGACGTCGCTGGCCAGGTCGGCGGCGGCCAGCCCGGCCTCCGCCCGGGGGCTGCCCCCGTGCCCGCGCAGGTCCACCGCCAGCACCCGGAACCCGCGCCCGGCCAGCGCCGGCCCGACCCGCCACCAGGTCCGCGACGACGACGTCACCCCATGGACGAGCACGGCCAGGGGGCCGTGGACGGCCGCGCCCGCCTCCCGACCCGCCGGGTGCCATGCGCGGGTGCTGAGGAGGGCCACCCTAGGCGCCGGCGACGGTCATCTCGCCGATCAGGAGGCTGGACCCGCCGATCGACCCGGTGGTGAAGCGCAGGTCCGACCCCACCGCCTCGATGCCCTTGAGGATGTCGAGGAGGTGGGCGGCGACCGTCGCCTCGCGGACCGGTTCGGCGAGCTGGCCGTCGCGGAACAGCAGGCCGCTGACCCCGACCGAGAAGTCGCCGGTGATCGGGTTGGCGCCCGAGTGGACCCCGGACACGTCCTGGACGAGCAGCCCCTCGCCGGCGCGGGCCAGGAGCCCGGCCTGGTCCAGGTCGCCGGGCTCCAGGAACAGGTTGTGGGCCGAGACGCCTGGGGTGCTCTTGAACGACCCCCTGCGGGCGTTGCCGGTCGACCTGGCGTCGCCGCCGTCACGGGCCGCGGTGGCGGTGTTGTGCAGGAAGCAGCGCAGGACGCCGTCGTCGATCAGCACCGTCCGGCTGGTGGGGACGCCCTCACCGTCGAACGGGGCCGCGCCGGGCCCGTCGACCAGGCGGCCGTCGTCGACCAGGCGCAGGCCGGCGGCGCCGACCTGCTCGCCGATGCGGTCGGCGAACAGGCTGCGGCGCTTCTGGACCTCCTCGGCCGACAGGCCGGCCAGCAGGACCCCGAGCAGGCTGGGGGCGACCATGCGGTCGAACACCACCGGCACCGTCCGGGTCGGGGGCTTGGCCGCGCCCAGCATGCGCACCGCCCGGTCGGCGGCCTCGCGGGCCACCGGGCCGGGGTCGAGGTCGTCGAGGGCGCGGGCGGCGTCGACGGCGTAGCCCATCTGGCTCTGGCCGTCCTCGGTGGCCAGGGCGACCGAGTAGCACCAGGCGTGGGTGACG
>DASZON010000262.1:0-3944 GCA_035550755.1 Actinomycetota bacterium
CCTGCTCGGGTGCTCACCATCGCCGGGTCCGACTCCGGCGGCGGGGCCGGGATCCAGGCGGACCTCAAGACGTTCCTGGCCCACGGGGTCCACGGCATGTCGGCCGTCACGGCCGTGACCGTGCAGAACTCGGTCGGCGTGCAGGGCTTCTACGAGCTCGAGCCCAGGGCCGTGTTCGAGCAGATCGAGTCGGTGGCCACCGACATCGGCGTGGACGCGGCCAAGACCGGGATGTTGGCCTCGGCCCCGATCATCGAGGCCGTGGCCGGCGCGGTCGAGCGCTTCGCCCTGCCCAACCTGGTCGTCGACCCGGTGGCCGCGTCCAAGCACGGCGACCCCCTGCTGCGTCCCGACGCCCTCCAGGCCCTGCGGGAGCGCCTCGCCCCCCTGGCCACGGTCATCACCCCCAACCTGGGCGAGGTCAAGCTGCTGTGCGGGGTCGAGGTCCGCGGGCCCGGCGACCTGCTGGACGCGGCCAAGGCCATGCACGAGCTGGGGCCGCGCTGGGTGCTGGTCAAGGGCGGGCACCTGCCCGGCGGCGACGCCGTCGACCTGCTCTGGGACGGCCGCCAGGCGGTCGAGCTGACCGCCCCCCGCCTGGCCACCCCCCACACCCATGGGACCGGCTGCACCCTGGCCTCGGCGATCGCCGCCAACCTGGCCGACGGCCTTGACGTGGTCACCGCCGTCGAGGCGGCCAAGCGCTACCTGTCGGGG
This sequence comes from Actinomycetota bacterium, assembly GCA_035550755.1. Taxonomy (GTDB): domain Bacteria; phylum Actinomycetota; class CALGFH01; order CALGFH01; family CALGFH01; genus CALGFH01. Next base: position 718 of record DASZON010000262.1, read on the forward strand.
GCGATCGCCGGTGCGTTCCCGCTCGGCAAGGGCATCGGCCCGACCGACCACGCCTGGCGGTTCCGGGCCGCCGGCCTGCTCCGCCCCGGCGGCCCCAGCCACCCCTCGCCCGTGCCCTGGCCGTACGGGCCCAACCCCTACGAGGGCTGACGAGATGGCCTCGCGCAAGGCGACGCTGGTGGCCAGGACCCTGGTCGTCCACGACGGCAAGGTGCTGGCCGCCCATCACCACCACGACGACGGCGACGACTTCTGGTGCCTGCCCGGCGGCAAGGCCAAGCCCGGCGAGCGGATCGAGGACGCCGCCCGCCGCGAGCTGGTGGAGGAGACCGGGCTGCCGATCGGCCTGGCCGGGGTGGTCTGGCTCCAGGACATGCTCGAGGAGAACGAGTTCGTGGTCGTGTTCGCCGGCTGGCTGGCCGCCGGCCACGACGGCGTCCTCGACATCGAGCCCAACCCGTCCGGGGACCGGAACCTGGCCGGGGTCGCCTGGCGTGACCCGGCCGAGCTGCTGGCCGGCGACTTCCGCCCGGCGGCCCTGCTGAAGCTGCTCGACCTCGGCAACCTCCCCGAGCTGTCCCGGCCCGAGCCCTAGCGGGGGTTCGGGGGGCTCAAGGCTGGCCCCCCGATGGATCCTCGGCGTCCCCGCCGTCCACCGGCCGGGCCAGGAGCTCGCCAAGGGTGGCGTTGACCTCCTCGTGGGTCAGGCCGCCGGCCTCCAGCTCCCCGGGCTCCAGCGGCCGCAGGCGCTGGCAGAAGGCGATCGCCTCGTCGACCGGCCCGGGGTCGCCGGGCCGCTCGTCGATCAGCTCGAACAGCGCGTCCTCGGCGTCGGCGTAGCGGCCAAGGGCCTCCAGCACCCGGGCCACGGCCAGCCGCTGGTCGTCGGTCAGCGCCAGCTCCTCGGCCCGCTCCAGCAGCCCGGCGGCCAGCTCGTGGTCGAGCAGCCGCTCGGAGCGGGCGGCCAGGCACCCGGCCAGGGCGACCGCCCGCCGGTAGCGGACGGCCGCCTCCCCGGCCTGGCCGGCGCCGCGGTACAGGTCGGCCTCGGTCTTGAGCAGCTGCAGGGCCAGCGCGACCCGCCGCATGTCCGGGTTCGACCCCGAGGTGAGCAGGTCGATCAGCTGCCCGTCGTCGAGCACCGCCACCACCCGGCTCCCCACCCCGGTCAGCGGCTTGTAGGCCTCGTCGAACATCCCCAGCGCCTCGTCCCCGCGCCCGCCCTTGGCCAGGCCCAGGATGTGGGCCAGCATCTGGCCGACCTGCTCGATCTGGCGCATGAGATAGTCGCGCTGGTACAGGGTCGGCCTCCTCGGCGCGCGAAACGGTCGGGCGCCGGCCAGTATGGCCGTCGGGGGGCGGTTTCGCCGTCGCGGCGATGGTTAGCCCAGTCGGCCAGCGAGCGCGAGAGGAACCAGGCGATGAGCGAACAGATGACCGGGATCCCGGCCCAGCCGGGGCCGTCCGACGGCCGGCGGCCGCCCGGGGAGCCGGTCGAGGACGACGGGCAGCCGGAGGTCCCGCCGGTCCTGCGCACGCTGGCCGCCTGGAGCTGGCGGCTGCTGGTCGTGCTGACCGCCGCCGGGCTCGTGATCTACCTGCTCATCCTGCTCAAGGTCATCGTCGTGCCGGTGATCGTGGCCCTGTTCCTCGCCACCCTGCTGGTGCCGCTGGTCCGCTGGCTGGAGGGCCGCGGCTGGCGCCACATCTGGGCGGTGCTGGCCGTGTTCCTCGGGTCGGTGCTGCTGCTGGCGGCGATCATCGCCGGGTTCATCCCGCTGATCGGCAACGAGCTGGAGACCCTTCGCCAGCGGGCCGACGAGGGCGTGGCCGAGGTGCAGCGGTACATCGCCTCGCGGCCGTTCGGGCTCAGCGAGGACGACCTCAACCGCTTCCTGGACCAGGCCCGCCAGCGCTTCACCGAGAACTCGACCGGCCTCACCCGGGGCGCGGTCCACGGCGTCACCCTCATCGGGGAGGTCCTCACCGGGCTGATCCTGTGCCTGTTCCTGACCTTCTTCTTCGTCAAGGACTCCGAGCGCTTCACCCGCTGGATCCTCGACTTCGCCGGCCGGCACCGCGAGGTCCACCTGCGCGAGATCGGCGGCCGTTCGGCCACCGCGGTCAGCGGCTACCTGCGCGGCCAGGCCACGGTCGGGCTGGTCGACGCCTTCTTCATCGGGATCGGGCTGGCCATCGTCGGCGTGCCCCTGGTCGTCCCGCTGGCCTTCCTGACCTTCGTGGCCGCGTTCCTGCCGCTGGTCGGGGCGTTCCTCGCCGGCGCCCTGGCCGCCCTGGTCGCCCTGGTCACCAAGGGCGTCACCGCCGCCCTGATCGTGATCGGCATCACCGTGCTGGTCCAGCAGCTGGAGGGCCATCTGCTCGCCCCCCTGGTGCTGGGCCGGGCGGTGGCCCTGCACCCGGTGGTGATCATCCTGTCCCTGGCCGCCGGGTCGATCCTCGGCGGCATCATCGGGGCGTTCCTGGCCGTGCCGATCGCCGCGGTGGTCACCGCGGTCGGCACCTACCTGCGCGGCGACGAGCCGGTCGGCGAGCCCGCCGATCAGGGAGAACCGGAACCGGAGACCAGCGGCCGGGGCTAGACGGCCCGGCGGACCTTGTTGGCCTTGATGCAGGAGGTGCAGACGTTGCGCCGGCGCGGCGTGCGTCCCTCCAGGATGCGGATGCGCTGGATGTTGGGGTTCCAGCGTCGCGGGCTGCGCTTGTGGGAGAAACTCACCTTCATGCCGAAGCCCGGGTGCTTGCCGCAGATTTCACAGACGGCAGCCATCGTCGGAAGACCTTCCTCGAGAGTGATTTCGCGCGAATTCCAGAGAGCCGGGAGAGGGTAGCACGGCCTCGTCCGAGGCCGCACCTATACTCGACGCCATGCCGGAGACGCCACCCCCCGACCCGCTCGCCACCCCGCTGGCCAAGGCCCCGGGGGTGTCGGCCGCGCTGGCCAGGGCGCTGGACGAGGCCTTCGGCTACCGGAGCGTCCGCGACCTGCTCGAGCACTACCCGCGCCGCTACCTGACCCGGGGCGAGCTCACCGACCTGGCCCACGCCAAGAAGGGCGCCGAGGTCACCCTGGTCGGCACCGTGCGCAACCTGGCCAAGAAGCAGCCCCGCCGCAACCTGCGCATCCTCGAGGTCCGGGTGGCCGACGACAGCGGCGCCTGGGTCTGCACCTGGTTCAACCAGCCCTGGCACGCCCGCAACCTCAC
>DASZON010000263.1:0-9150 GCA_035550755.1 Actinomycetota bacterium
TGGCCAGGTCGGGCGTGCCGACCAGGCGGTCGCTCGGGGTGGCGGCCACGCCGACCAGCTGGGCGCCGGTGCGCGCGACCTCGGTGACGGTCGCCGTGCCGGCGGACAGCTGCATCGCCATGCTGCACCCGCCCACCGGGACCGTCACGGTCCTGGTCGGGCTGCCGGCCTGGCCGACGGTGAAGTTGAACCGCCCGGTGAGGCTGTCTCTGGCCGGCTTGGCCTTGCAGACCTCGAGCCAGCCCTTGGGCGTCGCCTTGTTGGTGAAGGTGAGGATGGTCTGGTTCTCGACACCGCCGGCGACGATCGTGACCTTGGCCGAGCGTGCCGCCAGGTCCGACTGCACCAGCCGGTTCGACGGGATGGCGTCGACGGCCGCGACGCTGAACCCGGGACGGGCCACCTCGGTCACGGTGGCGGTGCCGGCGGGCAGGGTGACCGGGAGGCTGCACCCTCCGACCGGGACCTCGATGGTCCCCGGCCGGCCCTCCACCGCGAAGGCGAAGCTGCCGGCCACGCCCTTTCCTGCTGCCAGCTTGCAGATCTCCAGCGTGCCGGTCTGCGGGTCGGCGGCCTGGGCGGTGCCGAAGGCACCGACCACCGAGACACTCGAGACGACCAGCGCCGCGATCAGCAGCCGAAGCCGCCGCATGCGTCTGGATTGATGTGGCACTACGTATCCCCCGTTGCGGGCAGGCGTCACGGGACTTCCCCGTCCCGTGACGACGATGAGTTCGGTCGACTGCGGCGCGGCCACGGCTCCGACAGGCTGGAGACGCGGGCACGCCGGCGCCGGTCCGCACGGCGGATGGCACGCATGCGCGGCCGCAAGGCGGCCAGGACAACCGGGGGTTCGAGCCAAGGAGCACGCAAGCTGGACCGGCGACGTGGTTCCTATGGCTTGGGCGTCACCCTCTTTCAACTAGGGACCGCTAGTTGGTCGAGAAGCGCGCGCACTGTGACAGGTTCGAGGATCTTGAGGCAAGTATCCGGCGCGATCGAATGCGAATTGAGACCAAGCGGGAACGCGGCGAATCGCGGCCCCGCCCGGTGGGTTCGGCTCGGCGGTCCCGCCCCGGTCAGGCGGTGGTGAACGACCAGGTTCGGGTCTTGAACTGCACCCACTTGCCGCCCTTGGCCGCCTGCACGTAGCCGGAGACGCGGACGTTGTAGGTCGTGTTCGCGGCCAGGGGGGCCGTGGCGGCGAGCATGGCGGCATTGGCCGGGAGGTTGGTGTCGACCGCCGAGGCGGGCACGCTCGACTTGGCGGTGCGGTAGCGGACGGCACGGCCGATGTCGACCGGGGTGCGGGCCGAGCCCTTGGAGAAGGCGATGCCCTGGACCTTCATGGCGTACCAGCCGTCGGCCTGGAGGGTGACCACGTAGCCGACCAGCTGGGTGGGGCTGGCCGCGGCGCAGGCGCCGCCGAACGGGGTCGGGTGCTCCTGGCAGCGGTTGAAGGAGGCCGGGACGTCCTTCTGGCCGGGGGCCGGGTAGACGGTGATCCGCTTGGTGGTGTCCTTCCAGGTGGCGGCCATCTCCAGCACCTGGGCGGCGTAGTCGTTGCGCTGGTCGGCGGCGCAGCCGACGTGGCGGGTGTTGGCGTCCAGCAGGGGCAGGCGGTGGTACGGGGCGTCGATCCAGCTGCGGACGCCCTTGAGGTTGGCCGCCGGGATGCCGGTGGCCGTGGTCACGTCCTCGTACTGGTAGCGCCAGGTGCCGTCGGCCAGCTTGGCCGCCTTGGTCCGGTCCCAGGGGTTGACGCCGGTGAAGCCCAGGTCGGTCAGCCTGGGCGACTCCAGGTGGGCGGTCTGGTCGGGGCCGAACAGGCCAAGGTCGGGCAGGCCGAGCATGGCCAGGTAGTCCTGGGTGGCGGTGTCGGTCTTGACCCGGTAGGCGGCATGCTTGGCGGCCGCCCTGCCCAGGGCCGGGATCGAGGTCGCCGACGCCCTGCTCAGCCCGGCCGCCGTCCGGTACTGGTTCATGGCGGCAAGGCACTGCTCGGCCGTCTCGGCGGCCACCGGGGCCGGCCAGCCGAGCACGCCCAGCAGGACGGCGGCGGCCACGGCGACTCGGACGAGCTGGCGCAAGCTGGGTCGCTCCTTCTTCGGGGTGCTCCTTTCTGGTGTGTCGGCAGGAACCGGCGATCGCGCAAGCGGTCGCCATCAAGGAAACCGGCGGACCGGTCGAGCCTTCAGCTATGAGGATCCGGAATGGCGGGCTGCTGCTGGTCCTGGTCGCGCTGGCCACGGTCATGGCGCTGGTCGACCGGCCGCACGAGCCGGGGACCGGCCGGTCCCTGCCCGGGATGTTCCAGCACCTTCCGCCGCCGGCCGGGATCAGCGCGCTGCCCCCGGTGGTGGCGCAGCCGCCGGTCCCAACCGGTTCCGGTGGCGCGGCCGCGCTGGCCGGGCGCGCCGAGCGGCCGGCGTCCCTCGACCGGGCCCACCCGAACCGCCACCACCCGCGACCGGCCCGGTCAGGGTCCGCGGCGGTCGGGAGCGGCGGGGCCGCGGGCCAGCCGCCGGTGGGCGGCGGCGGTCAGGGCGGGGACGGGACCTTGCCGCCGGTCGCCGCCTCGCCGGTGCGGGTGCAGGTGCCCCCTGTCGACGTCCGCGTGACGCCGCCGGCGGTGCTGGGACGCGACCTGCCGGAGGTCCGGACGGCGACGCCCGCGGTAACCGTGGACACCCCGGCCGCGGTCCCCCGGCTGCGCCTCGGTTGACAGCGATCCCCTGAAGTCGGCACCATCCCACTGGATGGTAAGGGGATGGTCACTGTGAGCGAGGCCGAGAAGACCGAGAAGATCACCGTCAACCTGGGCCTGGTCGACCTGGGCCAGATCGACCTGCTGGTCCAGGAGGGCTTCTACGCCAACCGGACCGACCTCATCCGCACCGCCATCCGCGCCCAGCTCGCCACCCACGCCGAGGCCGTCCACCACACCGTCGCCCGCAAGACCCTGGTGCTGGGGGTCCAGCACTACTCCCGCCAGGACCTGGAGGCGGTCCGCGCCGCCGGCCAGCGCCTCCAGATCCGGGTGCTGGGGCTGGCCAGCATCGCCGACGACGTCTCCCCCGAGCTGGCCCTGGCCACCATCGAGTCGGTCGAGGTGCTCGGCGCCCTCCGGGCCAGCACCCCGGTCAAGGCGGCCCTGGCCGGCCGCATCGCCTGATCCCGAACAAGGAAGCCGTGGTGCAGATGCATGACGACATGACCGAGGCGACCCGCCTCACCCGCAGCGGACGCCTCGCCGAGGCCACCGCCCTGATCCAGCGGACCCTGGGCCGGTCGGCCGTCCTGGGACGGCCGGCCGGCGGGGGACGGTCGGCCGGCGGCCCTGTGGACAGCGGCGGGGCTGTGGACAGCGACGGACCCCCATCGCCGCCTTGGGCTACCCTCCCGGAAGGGGCCCCATTCCCGGCGGCTGAGGCTGCGGCACGCCCGGGGCCGGCGGCTGAGGCTGCGGCACGCCCGGGGCCGGCGGCAGAGGCTGCGGCACGCCCGGGGCCGGCGGCAAAGGCTGCGGCACGCCCGGGGCCGGCGGCTGACGCTGCGGCACGCCCGGGGCCGGCGGCAGAGGCTGCGGCACGCCCGGGGCCGACCGGGCGGTTCCTGGACGGGATGTTCCGGAACGCGGCCGGGTCCCGCGGCTACAAGCTGTACGTCCCTCGTGGCTTTGACGGGCAGGCGGTGCCGCTGGTGGTGATGCTGCACGGCTGCACCCAGACGGCGGCCGACTTCGCCGCCGGGACCCGCATGAACCAGCTGGCCGAGCGGGACACCTTCCTGGTCGCCTACCCCGAGCAGGCCGGCGCGGCCAACCAGCGTCGCTGCTGGAACTGGTTCCTGCCGGCCCACCAGCGGCGCGACGCCGGCGAGCCGTCGCTGCTGGCCGGGATCACCCGGCAGGTCATGGCCGGCCACCGGGTCGACCCGGGGCGGGTGTTCGTGGCCGGGCTCTCGGCCGGCGGCGCCATGGCCGCGGTGCTGGCCGCCACCTACCCGGACCTGTTCGCGGCCGCCGGCGTGCACTCGGGCCTGGTCCACGGGGCCGCCAACGACGTGACCTCGGCCTTTGCGGCCATGCGGGACGGGCCACCGGCGGCAGGCCCGGCGCGGCGCGGCGGGACCGTCCCGCTGATCGTCTTCCAGGGCGACCGCGACGCCACCGTCGCCCCGGCCAACGCGGCCGCCCTGCTCGCTCCCTGGAGCGGGTCGGCCGAGCCCGAGGTCGTTCCCGGTCCCGGCTGGACCCGCCGGGTCTACCGCGACGACCGCGGGCAGGTGGCCGCCGAGTGGTGGAGCGTGCACCGGCTCGGCCACGCCTGGTCGGGCGGCAGCCCGGAGGGCTCGTTCACCAACCCGTCCGGCCCGGACGCCTCGGCCGAGCTGGTGCGGTTCTTCTCCGAGGTGTCCCGCCGGGACGAGGACCGGCCGAAGGGCCTTCGCGCCTGGCTGGGCCGCGGCTGACCCGGCGGGTGCCAGGGCTCGGAGGAGTAGGCGGCCGCCAGGCGGTCACCTGTCCTCGCCGTAGGCGTCGTGGTAGTTCCACCACCCGTACGGCGCGGTCTGCGGCCAGCCCTCGGGTGAGTCCTCCCAGGCCTCCTGGCGGCCGAGGGCGGTGATGTCGAGGTAGTTCCAGGTGTTCCCCATCTGCTCGTCGCCTCGGGCGTCGATGAGGTAGGTGCGGAAGATCCGGTCGCCCTCGCGGATGAACGCGTTGGTGCCGTGCCACTCGTCGACGCCGAAGTCCTTGTCGAAGTCGTCGGTGATCGTGTACCAGGGGATGTGCTCCCACCCGTGGCGCTGCTTCAGGCGCTCGATCTCGGCCTGGGGGGCGCGCGAGGCGAACACCAGCGTGGTGTCCCGAGCGTTCAGGTGGGCCGGGTGGGCGACCTGGTCGGCGACGAACGAGCAGCCAACGCACGCCCGCTCCGGATACGAGCCGCCCTCGGCGTAGGTGGTGACCTCGGGCCCGTAGAAGGCACGGTAGACGATCAGCTGACGGCGGCCACCGAAGAGGTCGAGCAGGCTCACCCTGCCGTCGGGCCCGTCGAACTCGTACGCCTTGTCCACGGCCAGCCATGGCATCCGCCGGCGCTCGGCGGCGAGTGCGTCACGGGCGCGGGTCAGCTCCTTCTCCTTCACCAGCAGTTCCTGGCGCGCGGCCTCCCACTCCTGCGGCGACACGATCGGGGGTGTCTTCATGCCGACTCCTCTCATGCGACCCCTGGAGCATCGCATGCCGGTGGAACAGCTTCGACCGGCCGGAGTGGGGAGACTCGACCCGGCCGGTCAGCTCGGACGCTTGCGTCCCACGAGATGGAAGACGCGACTGAGCTGGCGGTAGGGGTCTCGTCACACCCCGTACCAGCGCAGCGGTTCGACGCCCCGGCTCCGCAGGAGCTCGCTGAGCTGCTCCACCGTGCCGGCCCGGCCCGGCACGCCCAGCACCCCGATCTCGGTGCTGGCGTCGAACGACGCCAAGGCGTCGTCCCAGCGCCGCTCCAAGGCCGGGCGGACCGCCATCGCCTTGGCGTTGGCGGTCATGATCGAGACGATGCCACCGGCGGCAGCGCACCGGCACAGCTGGTCGACCAACGGCTCGGGCCGCGCGAGGTACCCGAGCACGCCATGGCACAACACGGCGGCGAAGCGCCGGCCGTCCACCGCCTCATCCGCGTGCTCGCCGTCGGCCTGCACCAGCGTCACCGGCCGCCGGGCCGCAGCAGGCAGCCGCCCGAGTCGCTGGTGCGCCTTGTCGAGCATCGCCGCCGACGGGTCGAGCAACGTCACCTCGTAGCCGGCTTGGGCCAGCGGAAACGACTGATGACCGGCGCCGCCGCCGACATCGAGCACCGGCGCTGGAGGCGGTGGCACATGGGCGAGCAGGTGCTGGTGCAACACGTAGGTGCGCACGAGCCCCTTCACTGACGCGTACGCCTCGTCGGCAAACTGGTCAGCCAGACTGGCCCAGCGGTCATCGCCCACCACCTCAAGATACGACCGGTCCGGAACCGGTGACCCGGGGTCCGCCAGGGTCAGGCGTAGATCCGGCGCAGGTTGGCGAAGTCGGTGGCGTCGGGTGCCAAGGAGAGCGGCACGGCAGCTCAGCAGCCGTAGCTGACCGGCGTCCGGATGGGCCACCGGCCCAACACTTCGCTCCCTCGTCCGTCATATCGGGTGAAGGGGCACCTGACGGCGACGGCGAGGAGGTCGGAGATGTGGGTCGACACCGGGACAGAGGTCCGGGCGAGAATGCGGGAACTGGCCGGCGACGCCGAGCGGCAACGGCTGGTGGCGCGGGCCAGGGCGGCCCGGGCCGGCGGGTCGCGGGCGCTGGCCGGCTACGTGAGGCAGGTGCGGCAGGCGGCGGGCTTTGGGCTGGTGCGGACCGGGCTGCGGCTGCTGGATGCCGGGAGGGTGTGACCGTGACCGACAGGCGGCTCGAAGGAGTGATCAGGGACGTCGCCATGCTGGACCTCACGCCGCTCACGTCGGCGGAGGACCTGGCCGGCATCACCCGGCTTGAGGACGTGGCCATCGTGCTGGCGCCGCAGTCGCTGATGTCGGCCGTGGTCGCCATCCCAATGGACGACGTGGCCATGGTGGTCCCTGTGCCCGACGGCGTCGGTGTCCACAACCACACCGGGGCCCTGGTGATGGGTGGGGAGGCGCTGGCCAGCCCGGAGGCCGAGAACGCCGTGCTGGTCGTGACCGGCACGCTGGTCCTGACCAGCCCGGTGCCGAAGGTGGCCTACCGGCAGGTCATCGTCATCGGGCTGGTGTTGGCTCCGCACGGCAGCGAGTCGGCGCTCGGGGCAGGGTTGACCCGGGTGACCGGCTCGGTCGACTACTACCCCTCCGCCGAACCGCAGGAGGTCAAGGTGTCGACCGGCCAGCTCCGAGCCGACGGTGAGTTTCTGGCCAACCCGACCGGCGGCCCGGACGACATTCTGGTGGTGGCCGGCCAGCTCATCGTGACGGGACCGGTGGCCAAGGTCGGGTATCGGCGCGTCATCGTCGCCGGCCAGATGCTCGCCCCGCGTGACGCCCAGGCGGTGCTCGGCCCGGCGCTCGTGGTGAAGGGTCAGCTCGCCTGGTACACCGGCCAGCCCCGCATCTTCGTGGGCAAGGAGACCTTGGGGCGCTCGTTCTTCGAGTTGCTGGACCGACCGGCCCGCCTGGCCCTGGTGGGACGGTTCGACATCGACCCCGACGTGCCACCTGAGCTGCTGCGAGAGAAGATCCAGGACATCACCTTGGTCGGCAAGCTGGTCGCGACCAGCCAGCTCGTCGGGGCGCTCCAGCTCCTGACAACCGAAAAGGTCGGCACCATCACGGTGGCCCAGAATGACCACGAGCCGCGATGACGCGGCCGTCTTCACCCGGGTGTTCGACCGGCACCGCCATGCCGTGTACGCCTACTTCCTGGGCCGTGTCAGCGACCCGGAGTTGGCCCGTGACCTCGTCCAGGAGGCCTTCCTGCGGGTCTGGCGGCGCCTCTCGGAGGTCGGGCCGCTGCCCGACGGCCAGCAGCGCGCTTGGGTCTTCACCGTGGCCCGCAACCTCACCATCGACAGCTACCGCACCGGCGCCGCCCGCCAGGCCGCCGAGGATGCTCTACGCCACGAGGCCACGACCCGCGAGGCGACCGTGGCCGGGCCGCACGCCCAGGTCGAGCTCGGCGAGCGCCTGGCCCGGCTGGAAGCGGTGATCGGCCAGCTTCCCGAGGACCAGCGGGTGGTCCTGTCGATGACCACCGCCGGGGGAATGACCAGCCGCCAGATCGGCGAAGCCCTTGGAGAGCCGGCCGGCACCGTCCGCTACCGGCTCAGCCGGGCCCGCAAGCAGCTCGCGGGCGCGCTCGACCTGGAGGAGGATGGAGCATGACCAGCCACGCGGATCACGAGCTGGACCAGCTCCTGGCCGTGTGGGCGCAGACCCACCGGCTCGCCGACGCCGACGCCGAGCAGATCCGCCAGACCATTGTCCCAGAGGACCTCGCGCTGCCGGCCACCTGGTGGTCGGACTTCAACAGCAGGGTCAGCGAGGTCATCGCTCGCGCCACCGCCATGCCGACTCCTGCCATCGCCGCCTGGACGTAGGCTCCAGGGAGCCTGTTGGTCGCCGCCCTGTGCCCCACCCTCAAGGGCGTGGAGCTGACCAAGCCGAGGTCAGCAGATCACCGGAACGGGCGAACGTCCCTCATGGCTGGGAGCGGGCGGGGCGGCCGTAGGCAGGGATGCCGAGGAGGAACCGGACACCCCGCCGCGACCCTCCCAAGGGCCGCCCGTCGGCCGGGGACCTAGGTAGGTTCTCCTGGGTTACGCTCGACTCCGCGCCCGAAGGTCGACAAGGAGGTGGACGCGATGACGCGACGGCGCCGGGAGCCGTGACCGCCTCCCGGGTCGAGATCCGCCGGGGCACCTACCACGACTCGGTGACCCTGATGCAGGTGTCCCGCCAGGCCGGGCAGCTCCCCGGGGTCGAGGCCGCGGCCGCGGTGGCCGCCACCCCGGTGAACCTGGACCTGCTGGCCAGGCAGGGGTTCGCCGTCGAGGAGGCCGGCCTCGGCCCCAGCGACCTGGTGGTGTGCGTCCGGGCGGCCGACGAGGAGGCCGCCGACCAGGCCATGGAGCAGGTCGGCGCCTTCCTGGCCGGCGCCTCCGGCACGGGCGGGGGTTCGTCCGCCGGGTCGGGTGGCGGCCCGGTCGTCCCGCCCCGGTCGCTGCGGGCCGCCGCCCGACGCGACCCCGACCTGAACCTGGCCGTGCTGTCGGTGCCGGGCCGCCACCTCCACTACGAGATCCTCCAGGCCCTCCAGGCCGGGCTGCACGTGTTCTGCTTCTCCGACGGTCTCGATCCGGCCGCCGAGGCGGCCTGCAAGCGGTTCGCGGCCGACCGCGGGCTGCTCCTGATGGGCCCCGACTGCGGCACCGCCATCCTCGACGGGGTCGGCCTCGGCTTCGCCAACGCCGTCCGCCGGGGCCCGGTCGGCGTCGTCGGCGCCTCCGGCACCGGCATCCAGGAGGTCACCTGCCTGCTCGACGCCGCCGGGACCGGCATCTCCCACGCCATCGGCGTCGGCGGCCGCGACCTCTCCCCCGAGGTCGGCGGCATCATGACCCTCCGCGCCCTGGAGCT
>DASZON010000264.1:0-8412 GCA_035550755.1 Actinomycetota bacterium
CCCCACCGGGGCCAGGGGCTGGGCGCCCGCCTGGTCGAGCTGTTCTGCGCCCGGGCGGCCGAGCTGGGCGCGGCCCGCTGCTTCCTGCGCTGCCCCGACACCGCCCGGCACCGCCGCTTCTACGAGCGCCAGGGGTTCACCGCGGTGGCCGTGCTGCCCCGCTACTACCACGGCCACGACTTCGTCGAGTACCTGCGCGAGCCGCTCGGTCAGGACCGCGAGGCCAGGTAGGCCGAGGCCTGGAGGGTGAACAGCTCGGCGTAGCGCCCGGCCAGGGCCATCAGCTGGTCGTGGCTGCCCGACTCGGCCACCCGCCCCCCGTCCAGGACGTAGATGCGGTCGGCCGAGCGGACGCTCGAGAACCGGTGGGAGATCAGCAGCACCGACCGGCCCCGGCACAGGGTGCGGATGCTGTCGAACAGCTCGTGCTCGGCCCGGGCGTCCAGGGCCGCGGTCGGCTCGTCGAGGATGATGAACGGGGCGTCGCGGAAGAACGCCCTGGCCAGGGCGACCCGCTGCCACTGGCCGACCGACAGCTCCTTGCCGCCATCGAACTCGGGCCCGAGCACGGTCCCGTAGCCGTCGGGCAGCTCGGCCAGGAACTCGTCCGCGCCGGCGTGCACCGCCGCCCGCCGGACCGCCTCGGTGTCGCCGATCCGCTGGTGGCGGCCCATGCCGATGTTCTCGCCGGCCGGCAGGGAGTAGTGGAGGAAGTCCTGGAAGATGACGGCCACCGAGCGGCGCAGCTCGTCGGGATCGACGGTGGCGGTGTCGGTCTCGTCCCACAGCACCCTGCCCTCCTGGGGCAGGTACAGCCGGCACAGCAGCTTGGCCAGGGTGGTCTTGCCCGAGCCGTTCTCGCCGACCAGGGCGACGATCTCGCCGGCGCCGATCTCCATCGACACGCCGGTGACGGCCGGGGAGGCGCCGCTCGGGTAGGTGAAGCTGACGTCCTCGACCCGGAGCCGCCGGAACTCCTTGGGGGCCGGACCGCGGGGACGGCGCGCCTCGACCTCGGGGGCCACGGCCACGAACGAGGTGAAGTCCTCGATGAACAGCGAGGACTCGTACAGCATGCCGGCCCCGAAGACGGCGTTCATCATCCGCTCGCCGAGCACGAACACGGCCCCGGCGGCGGTCCCGGCCTCGGCCAGGCCGATCTTGCCGTTCAGGGCCAGCACGAGCAGGCTGGCCACGATCCCGGCGAGGACGACCGTGGTCGCCAGGTTGCCGAGCAGCGAGATCCGCAGCCGCCGCCTGGCCACCGTGCGCAGCTCGGCCAGGTGCTCGTCGTAGAGCCGGTCGAAGCGCTCGCGCAGGAAGCCGCCGAGGCCGAAGGCGCGCAGCTCCTTGGCCGCGTCCTTGCCCGACAGCAGCATGTAGAGGTAGTTGCGGCGCCGCTCGATCTCGGTGATGTGGCGGCGGAAGCCGAACATCAGCTCCCCGCCCCTGGCCACGGCGATCAGCAGGGGCACGGCCGCCGCCAGGACGAGGGGCACCAGCCAGGGCTGGAGGGCGAGCAGGGCCACGGCGATCCCGGTGATGCCGACCACCGCCCCGGCCAGCCCGGTCAGCCCCTCCACGACCTGCCAGGGCCGGAACTGGCCGCCGCCGGCCGCCCGCACCAGCCGGTTGTGGAACGCCGGGCGTTCGTAGGCCTCCAGCTCGACCGCCCCGGCGACGTCGATGATCCGGCTCTGGGCATACCGGGAGGCGAGCTCGGCCAGGATCTCCCGCTGCTCCCGGCCGACGGCGGCCAGGGCGCCGAGCGCAGCCGTGACGATCGTGAGCAGCAGCAGCCTTGGCAGGACCTCGGCGGCGCCTTCCCCGCTGCGCCCGGCCGCGATCACCCCGTCGAGCACACCCTTGCCGAGCAGCAGGACGGCGACCAGGCCGAGCCCGTTGACGGCCTTGATGCCGAGGACGACGAGCAGCTCGCGGCGACCGGCGGCCCAGACGAGCTGGACCGCCTCCCGGCACAGCCGCGGCAGATGCCGCAGCGACCGGTCGACCTCGGGCGAGTCGTAGATGTCGTACCAGGTGACGGCCCCGGGCCCGTCGTCAGGGGCCGCGGCCGGGTCGCCCCCGGCCGGGCGGCCATCGTCGGTCGTGGCCTCGCCACCCACGGCCTCCCTGCTCATGGTGGGATTGTCGCCCGCCGGCCCTGGGCTGGCCAGCGAGTTGCTCCCGCCGCCCGGCGGGGGCACGGGACGGCGGGAGCAGGGGAAGCGCCGGGGTGGCCCGGCTACGGGCCGGGTCGGGCTACGGGCCGGCCGGGCCGACCGGGCGCTCCCTGACGCCGGCCAGGCGGCCGCCCGGGCTCCAGGGGGCGGCCCGGCCGACCGGGTGGTGGTGGTCGCCGAGCAGCCGCTGGACGCGGGCCGCCACCGCCACGTCGTCGGCGGTCAGCGCGCCCCCGGCCCGCGGGACGAGCTCGAGGGTGACCCGGCCGCCATGGATGGCGACGTCGGGCTGATGGCCGGCCCCGGCGGTGGCGTCGGCCACCCGGCCCACGAACAGGGCCGCCGAGGCGAAGTCGTCGAACTGGTAGGTCTTCCGGATGCTGTCGCCGTGGCGCTGCCACCCCGGCAGGTCGTGCAGGGTGCGGGCCATGGCCTCCTCGTTCGTCGCGGCCATGTGGCCTCCTCTCCTCGTGCACGGACCATGATATCGCAACACGATAGAAAGTGCCCGGTCAGCCGTCGGCATCCAGCCCAGCCCAGAGCGCGTGCAGCTGGGAGGTCATCCGGTCCAGCTCCTTGAGGTGGGCGGCGGCCAGCCGCTCCAGCCGCTCACGGCCGTCGGCGGTGAGGGCGATCCGGACGGTGCGGCCGTCCTCGTTGTCGGCCCGGCGGGCGACCAGGCCGGCTGCCTCCGCCCGGTCGATGAGCTCGACCGCGCTGTGGTGGCGGACCAGCAGGTAGCCGGCGATCTCGCCGATGGTCGGGCCGCGGGGGTTGGGGTGGCCGCGGACGGCCAGCAGCAGCTGGTGCTGGGCGGGGGTGATCCCGGCCGCCTCGGCCTGCTGCCCGCTCCAGGAGAGGAACCGGCGCAGGCCGGTGCGGAAGGCGAGCAGGCGCTCGTAGTCGTGCTGATCCAGTCCTGGCATGGGCAGCACGATAGTCGAGCGCGATCCCTCGGAGCGAAGTACCTCGTGCTCGCCGGCCCCTCCGTCCCGCCCCTTGCCCGGTGCCGGCTGGGCCGGCCGATTGTCGGGGGCTCATGGTAGGTGCTTGACACTCTCGAACATATGTTCGAACATAGGGCCTATGGCGGCCACTGAAGGTGGTCTTTCCACCACTCTGAGGAGTTCCGGCGCCGCGGGCCGGACAGAGCTGGTGGGACCAGGGACGACCCTCGCCGACGAACGGCTGCTGCCCGTCCTCCCCGCCCTCCAGCCGCTCCTTCCCCACCCGGGACTGCGCCGGGGCACGACCGTGGCCGTCACCCGCTCCACCGCCCTCGCCCTCGCCCTGGTGGCCGGGGCCTCGGCGGCCGGGTCCTGGGTGGCCGCGGTCGGCCTGCCCGACCTCGGGATCGTCGCCGCCGCCGAGACCGGTATCGTCCTGGAGCGACTGGCCCTGGTCCCGACCCCCGGCGCCAGGGCCTGGCCCACGGTGGTGGCCGCCCTCCTGGACGCGATCGACGTGGTGCTCGTGCGCTCCCCGCCCGGCCTCCCCGACGCCCAGGCCCGTCGCCTGATCGCCCGCGCCCGCGAGCGCGGCGCCGTCCTCGTCCCCCTCGGCCCCTGGCCCCAGCCCGCCGACCTCCGCCTGGCCGTCACCAGGAGCACCTGGCACGGCATCGGCCAGGGCCACGGCCACCTCCACTCCCGCCTTGCCGAAGTTGTCGCCACCGGCCGCGGCGCCGCCACCCGCGAACGCCGCACCCTCCTCTGGCTCCCGTCCCCCGCCGGCACCGTCACCAGCGCCAGAGAAGCCACCGCGCAGGTTGGGCCGTGGGGCCCGGCCGGCCTGGCCCTCGCCGGGGAAGGGGATGCCCCGGCGGGGGAGGGCCGGTCGCCGGAGGAGGGCGGGTCGCCGGCGGCGCATCCGCTGGGCCGGTCGCCGGAGGTCCCGCTCGCCGATGCCGGGTGACCGGCGGTGCCCCGCATGGTGGTGGTCTGGTGCCCGGACTGGCCGGTGGTGGCCGCTGGGGCGCCGCCCGGCGGCCTGACCGCCGTCGTCCACGCCAACCGCGTCGTCGCCTGCTCCCCGGCCGCCCGCGCCGAGGGCGTCCACCCCGGCCTCCGCCGCCGCGAGGCCCAGAGCCGCTGCCCCGAGCTGGAGCTGCTCGCCCACGACCCGGCCCGCGACGCCCGCGCCTTCGAGCCTGTGCTGGTGGCGCTCGAGCAGCTCACCCCCTGGGTCGAGGTCCTCCAGCCGGGCGAGTGTGCCTTCCCGTCCCGCGGCGCCGCCCGCTACCACGGCGGCGAGCCCGCTCTGATCGCGACCGTGACCGCCGCCGTCCAGGCAGCCCTCGGTGGTCGAGGCGGCTGCAGGGTCGGCATCGCCGACGGGACGTTTACCGCCGCCCTGGCCGCCCGTCGGCCCAGGGTGGAGAGCGCCCTCTCGCAGGTCGGTCCCGCGGGTCGCCGGGGTGGGGGCACTCCTGTTGCCGGGCTGGTGAGCCGGCATGGGGTCATCGTTCCGCCGGGAGGGAGCCGGGCCTTTCTCGCTCCGCTTGCGGTGTCCGCCCTCGACCGGCCCGACCTGGCCGACCTGCTGGTCCGCCTCGGCCTGCGCACCCTCGGCGACCTGGCCGCCCTGCCGCCGGCCGACCTGGCGACCCGCTTCGGGCCCGAGGGCGCCCGCGCGGCCCGCCTGGCCGCCGGCCTCGACGAGCACCCCCGGGGCGCCCGCCGCCCCCCGCCCGACCTCCGCGTGGCCGCCGAGCTCGACCCGCCCGCCGACCGGGTCGACATGGCCGCCTTCACCGCCAAGGCCCTGGCCGACGAGCTGGTCGCCCGCCTCGACCGCCTCGGTCTGGCCTGCACCCGCCTCCGCATCGAGGCCCGGACCGACCAGGGCGAGACCCTCTCCCGCACCTGGCGCTACGACCCGGTCGCCCCGCCGTCCCGCTCCTCCAGCCCCGACCCGGTTCCCCGGTCCGCCGCTCCAGGGGGAGGCCCCGGCGGCCCCCCGGCGCGGATGGCCGCCGTCATGGCCGAGCGGGTCCGCTGGCAGCTCGACGGCTGGCTGACCGGCCGGACTGGCCGCCCCCCCGGCGCCCTCGCCCACCTGCTCCTGGTCCCCGACGAGGTCGTCCCCGACCGCGGTCGCCAGCTCGGGTTCTGGGGCGAGGAGACCGAGATCACCCAGCGCGCCGCCCGAGCCCTCGCCCGCATCCAGGGCCTGCTCGGCCCCGAAGCCGTCCACACCCCCCGCCTCCGCGGCGGCCGCGACCCCGCCGCCCGCGTCACCGCCACCCCCACCCCGGATCCCGCACCCCCGTCCCCCGGCGGAAGGGTGAAGGGCGAAGGTGCCGAAGGCAACGGGAGGACGAGGGCTGGGACGACGGGGGCCGGGAGGACGAGGGCTGGGGGTGCGGGGGCTGGGAGGACGGGGGCCGGGAGGACGGGGGCCGAAGGTGCGGGGGCTGGGGGTGCGGGGGCTGAGGGTGCGAGCAAGGGGAGTGCGAGTGACGGGGGTGCCTCGGGTTCTCCGCGCGCAATTTCTCCCTCCTCAATTTCCCCGCCCCCGGACCCCCGCGCCTCGGCCCCTCCGCCCTGGGACTCCCGCGCCTCGACCCCTCCGCAGTCGGGCTCCCGCGCCGCTGGCCCCTCCGATCCGGACGCCGCTGGCGGCCCGGTTGCCGGCGCTTCCGGGCTTCCTCGTCGAGGTTGGGCGAGCGCCCAGGTTCCCGATGTCCCCGGCCTCCCTCGCCGAACCGGCCCAGCCGGCCCCCTTCCCCTTGATCCTTCCGGGGCTGGCCAGGGCCCGGCTACCGTCCCGCGGGCCGAGCCGTGGCCCGGGCAGGTGCCGGCCCCCGCCCCGGCGCTGGTCTACGCGGAGCCGCTCCCGGTCGAGGTCGTGGACGCCGCCGGCGCCAGCGTCGCGGTCGACGGCCGCGGCCTGCTCGGCTCGCTGCCGAGCCGGGTCCGGGTCCGCGGCCGGGCCTGGTCGGCCATCACCGCCTGGGCCGGTCCCTGGCTGGTCGACGAGCGCTGGTGGGACCCGGCCGCCCACCGCCGCCTGGTCCGCCTCCAGGCCACCACCGACCAGGGCACCGCCTACCTGCTGCGACTGGCCGGCGGCCACTGGTGGGTCGAGGCGATCTACGACTGAACCGGGGCTGTGGACAGCCGTTTGCGGCCGGTTGTCCCCGAACGTAGAACTGCCCCGACATCCGCAAACCCCAGGAGGAGCGCCATGGCGGCCACCGGCATCCGGGTCACCCCCGAACAACTCCAGCAGGTCTCGGCCCAGCTCGACGCCGGTGCCTCCTCCATCGAGGGGACCCTGCGCCAGCTCGCCGGCAACGTCGCCCCGCTCGGGTCGGACTGGGCCGGCGTCGCCCAGGCCCGCTTCCTCGAGCTCTGGGCCGAGTGGCAGCGCAGCGGCGCCGCCCTCCACCAGGCCCTGACCGGCATCGCCCGCCTCACCGCCCGCGCCGGCGCCAGCTACGAGTCGGCCGAGCACGGCATCGCGGCCAGCTTCGGCCGTACCTGACCGGGGCGACCGCTCGCCTCGTGACGCTGAAGCGAATGGAGGGATCTGCACAGGAAATTGTCAATTGAACATTGCGGAGTGAATTCCGCGAGATCGCGCGCTGCGAGGCACTCGGGAATTCAGCGCCGAACTTGTCACAACCGAACATGTGTTCGATCATCGGACGCATGGGATGGCAAAATCCTCCGCTCCCCTGGTCGGAACTGGAACGCCGCCTCGCCGGGCGACCGGCCCCTGCCGGGCGACCGGCCCCTGCCGGGCGACCGGCCCTTGCTGGCCCCCCGCCTCCCGCCGGGCGGTCGGCCCCTCCGGGGCGGCCTCCTGGGGCGGACGGGGGGGATGCTCCGGCCTGGTCGTCCAGGCGCCAGCCATACCGGTCGCCCGCCGAAGGGCAGCTCCCGCGCCGGTCGGCTGGGCCGGGGAAGGTGGTGGTTCCCTATGCCGAGCTGCACTGCCATTCGAACGCGAGCTTCCTGGACGGTGGCTCGCACCCGGAGGAGCTGGCCGAGGAGGCGGTGCGCCTCCGCCTGGAGGCGCTGGCCATCACCGACCACGACGGCATGTACGGCATCGTCCGCTTCGCCGAGGCCGCAAGGGCGCTGGGCCTCCCCACCGTCTTCGGCGCCGAGCTCACCCTGGTCCCCAGGCGCCCGGCCCGGCCGGGCAGCCGCGGCCCGGTCCAAGGGTCGCGGGGGGCCTGGGCTCCCGACCCGGCGGGCACGGCTGGGAGGCCGGGGACGGCGAGGGCCGGAAGTCCCGACCCCGCGGGGAGGGCTCCCGACCCCGCAGGGCGGCCTCCCGACCCCGCGGGGCGGGCCTCCGACCCGGAGATCGTGAGGACGGGGACTCCCGACCCGGGTGGGGAGCATCTGGTGGTGCTGGCGCGAGGGGCGGAGGGGTATGGGCGGTTGTGCCGGGCGATCTCGGAGGCGCAGATGGCGGGGGCCAAGGGGGCGCCGGTGGGGGAGCTGGAGCGGCTGGCGGAGCTGCATGGCGGGCAAGGGGGGCAGGGCGGGCGGTGGGTGGTGCTGACCGGGTGCCGGAAGGGGGCGGTGCCGCGGGCGCTGGTGGAGCGGGGGCCGACGGCGGCCGCGGTGGAGCTGGACCGGCTGGTGCAGGCGTTCGGGCGGGACAACGTGTTCGTGGAGATCTGGGACCACGGCGACCCGCTCGACTCGGCCCGCAACGACGCCCTCGTCCGCCTGGCCGACCAGGCCAGGGTCGAGGTGGTGGCGACCAACAACGTCCACTACGCGACCCCGGGACGGCGCCGGCTGGCGACCGCGCTGGCCGCGGTCCGGGCCCGTAGCTCGCTGGCCGAGCTGGACGGCTGGCTGCCCGCCGGGGCCGGGGCCCACCTCCGGTCCGGGTTCGAGCAGGCGACCCGCCTGGCCCGCTACCCGGGCGCGGTCGAACTGGCCGCCGAGCTCGGCCGGGACCTGGCCTTCGACCTGGAGCTGGTCGCCCCCCGCCTGCCCGACTTCCCGGTCCCGCCCGGCCACACCGAGATGACCTGGCTGCGCGAGCTGGCCACCCGGGGCGCGACCCGCCGCTACGGCCCCCGCCACGCCGAGCGGACCCCCGGCGCCTGGCGCCAGATCGACCACGAGCTGGCCATGATCGAGCAGCTCGGCTTCCCCGGCTACTTCCTGATCGTCTGGGACATCGTCGAGTTCTGCCGCCGGGCCGACATCTACTGCCAGGGCCGGGGCTCGGCGGCCAACTCGGCCGTCTGCTACGC